>SLRI01000320.1 GCA_007131045.1 Rhodospirillales bacterium | reverse complement strand
GGCGAGGTCCTCCATCTCGCACAAGGTGACGCTGAGGCCGCGGCCCGCCGCGTCGCGGGCGATCCCGGCGCCGTTGACGCCGCCGCCGATAACCAAAAGATCGATGAGCGGCTCGGTCATAGTTCAAGGAAAGGATGTGGGGAGGATGATCCTCCCCACGCCCCACCATTATTTTTGTGGCGGAATATGCCAAACGCCGGTGCCGAGTACCGGAGGGGCGCGGGGATGCGCTGCCTCCCCGGATATCTTCTCCTCATGCCCGCCCCCTCAACATGGATTCAAGAACGGCTCACCCGCCCGCCAGCGGCGGATCTCCTCGGCGACCATGGCGGCTGCGATGCGCACGGTCGTGGTCGAAGCGCCGGCGATGTGCGGGGTGAGCGTGACGGACGGGTGGTGCAGGAGCGGGTGATCGGGCGGCGGCGGCTCCTGCCAGAAGGTCTCGAGCATGGCGCCACGCAGGTGCCCGGAATCGAGAGCGTCGAGGAGGTCCGGGTAGTTCACCATCGGCCCGCGGGCGGTGTTGACGAACCAGCTGCCCCGCTTCATCGCCTGGAACTGGGGGGCTGCGAGAAAGCCTCGGGTCTCCTCGGTGACCCGGGCGTGCAGGCTGACCACGTCCGCTTCGGCGAGCAGGCCCCTGAGGTCGGTCTTCACCACTCCGGCTGCCACGTCCTCGGGCGAAAGCTCCTCGTAGGGATCGTCGACCAGAATGCGGCAGCCGAAGGGCTGGAGGAGCTTGACCACGCGGGTGCCGATCTGGCCGTAGCCGATGATCCCGACGGTGAGCTCGGAAAGCTCCGGCCCGGTGACGTCGGCGCGGTAGAGATCGCCCCGCCAGAGGCCCTGCCGCAGCGCCTCGTGGCCGGCACGCATCAGCCGGGTTTCCATCAGGATGGCGGCGATGGTGAACTCGGCCACGGCCGAGGCGTTGCGGCCGGGGGCATTGACGACGGCGACATCCTTCGCCTTGGCGGCGGCGATGTCGATATTGACCGGCCCGCCGCGGCTGACCCCGATCAGCCGGAGATTGGGGCAGCGCTCGAGGATCGAGGCCGAAACCGGGGCCAGGTGGGTCACCAGGATCTCGGCGTCGCCGATCATCGCCGCGATCTCGGCGGGCTCGCCCATGAACTCCTTGAGACCGGCGAGCTCACCCTCCTCGCAAGCGTTGACGAAGGGCGCGTCCGGCCAGGCGAGCTCGAACAGGCGGCAGTCGAAGCCGTCCGGCAGGGCCTTGCCGAAGACCTCGGGCGACATGAAGCGGTCGCCGATGATCGTGATCCGGGTCATGGCCGGGTCACGGGGTTGCGGGCCAGGGCGAGCGTGCGCCATTGCGGCGCCATCGCCTCGCGGGTTTGGACATAGACCGGAAACAGCCGGTCGTAGAGGGCACGGAGCTCCGGATCGGGAGCCACGGTGTCGCCCAGCGTCGGCTTTACCCAGTTCTCGGCACAAGCCGCCATGTCCGGATAGGCGCCGATCGCGACGGCGGCCATCATCGCGGCACCAGCGGCACCCGCCTCCTCGCGGCTGCTCTCGCGCACCGGTACCCCGAGCGCGCTCGCCATGATCCGCTTCAGTGACTTCGAGCGCGCAGCGCCGCCGCCGATGCGGATCTCGTCGGGCGCATGGCCCATCGCCGCGTAGCAATCGCGGGCGGCAAACGCGAGGCCTTCGTAGACGGCGCGCACCAGATCGATGAGCCCCGTGCGGCTGGAGAGGCCGGTCAGCATGGCGCGGGCATCGGAGGCGACGAACGGCCCGCGCTCGCCGGCCTCGCTGATATAGGGGTGGTAGAGGGCGGCCCCCGGCCGGCCGTCGAGCACCCGGGCATCGAGGGCGCGGAGCGCATCCATCCGCTCGGGTGCGGTGCCGAAGAGGGCGGCGGCTTCGACGACGCGGTCGGTGAGCCAGTCGATATTGAGGGTGGCCGCCATGTTGGATTGCATCTGCAGGACGGTGGCCGGGACCGGGAAGGGCATGGTGTAGCCGGTGGGCTCGGGTGCGAGCTCCACCACCGCCTGATCGGGAAAGAAGCGCATGTGCATGCCGGTCGAGCCCGCGATCGAAAAGCCGACCCGGCGCTCGTGGTCGTAGATGCCGCCGCCGAGGGCGGCGCAGACGACGTCGAGAAAGCCGAGCGAGACGGGCGTGCCGGGCAACAGTCCGGTGGTCTCGGCGGCGGCCTGGGTCAAGGGATGCGTCGTGGTCGTGCCGTCCAGCATCGGCGGCAAGAGGCGGCGCTCGGCCTCGAGCCCGAGGGCGGCCAGGACCTCGTCCGCATACTCGCGGGAGCGGAAGTCACCGAAGGTGAAGGTCCCCTCCGAGCGATCGGTCACGCGCTTCCCGGTGAGCTTCAGATAGAGCCAGTCCTTGCAGTGAAAGGCGGTCGTTGCCCGGGCCAGGACGTCCGGGGCGTGCGCCTTCAGCCAGAGCAGGTGCGCGTTCTGCTGACAGGCATTGAGGCCGCAGCCGGTGAACGGAAAGATTCTCTGGCGGACTCCGTCCCGCTCCAGCTGGTCGACGATCGAGGCCGCACGGCTGTCGAGCCAGAGCCAGGCCGGGGCCACCGGCTCGCCTTCGGCATCGATCAGCCAGGTCCCGTCGCCCTGCCCGGTCACCGCCAGCGCCGCGGTGCGCCGGGCGAGGCCGGGCAGCTTTTCGGCCAAGAGCCGCAGGACCAGGGCGGCATCGGTCCAGGTCCGCGCCATGTCCTGCTCGACCGCGCCCCCCGGGCGTTCCTCGTAGCTGTTGGGCTTCGAGGAAACGGCCAGCTGCCGGCCGCCGAGATCGAACGCCACCGCCTTGAGCACCGAGGTGCCGGCATCGATGCCGATGATCAGGTCCTTCGTCATCGGTGACGCCCGCCCAACAGATGTGTTATGCTCTGCCGATGAACAGTGGGCAGTTTCGACGCTGGCTCGCCGAGCAGGGCTGCACCTTCTAGGCGAAGAAGTCCGGCAGCGGGCATCTGATCGTCAGGCGCGGTGAGCGAAAGAGCGAGCTGCCCATGCATGGTGGCAAGAAGCAGCTCGGCACCGGGCTGATCGGCAAGATCAAGAAGGATCTCGGTCTTGCCTGAGGAGAGCAGATGCTGGCCTTTGTGATCGAGCTGACCCCGGACGACAACGGCACGCTGTTGATCACCTGCCCGGACCTGCCCGAGGTCACGAGCTTCGCCGCCGATGCGGCCGAGGCGGAGATGCGGGCGCGGGACGCGATCGAGACGGTGCTGCAGGCGCGAATCGACGACGGGGAAACGATTCCCACGCCGTCGCCCGGCGGTCGCGCCGTGGTTCTGCCGGCGCTGACGGCGGCCAAGGTGGCACTCTATTCGGCGATGCGCGAGCAGGGGATCGGCAAGGCGGCGTTGGCGCGGCGGCTCGGCTGGCACGGCCCGCAGGTCGACCGTCTGCTCGATCTCGGCCACGCCTCGCGCCTGCCGCAACTCGAGCAGGCGCTCGCCGCCCTCGGCCTGCAGCTCGATGTTCGCGTGCGCGACGCCGCCTGAGCGCGCCTCTCTCATCCCCGAAGCTCCGAGCCCCGGAACTCCGAGCCGTGGAACACCGCCTGGTCGGTCTCCGCGTCGAACAGGTGGATCGCGCTCATCGGCGCATGCACGGTGAACGGGTCGCCGATCGCAGCATGGACCTCGCCGTTGGCGACCAGGATGAAGGTGGTGCCGGCGCGCTCGAGGCCGATATGGGTCTGGTCGCCCAGCCAGCTGTGCGAGACGACGGTGGCGTCGACGGCACCTGGGCCCGGGCCCAGCCGGAAGCGGTGGGGCCGGATGCCGAGATGCACGGCCTGGCCGTCGGCGAGGCCGTCCACCGCCTCGTCGAAATCGAGCCTGAACGCCTTCTCGCCTTGGTCATCGAGCACGACGAGGCCGAGGTCGCTGCGGCTGCGGTCGACCCGGGCGGCAAACAGGTTCATCGGTGGCTCGCCGATGAACGAGGCGACGAAGAGATTGGCTGGGCGTTCCTTCAATTCCTCGGGCGAGGCCAGCTGCTGCAGCACGCCTTGCTCCATCACCGCGATCCGGTCGGCGAGCGCTATGGCCTCGGTCTGGTCATGGGTGACGAAGACCGTGGTCATCTTGCGGCTGATCAGCCAGTCCTTGAGCCGGGCGCGGAGCACCGCCCGGAGCTGCGGCTCGAGCTGCGACATCGGCTCGTCGAGGAGAAAGACGTCGGCGCTGCGGATCAGCGCCCGCGCCAGACTGGTCCGCTGCTGCTGGCCAGCGGAGATCATCGGCGGATAGCGCTCGAGCGCGGATTCGATCTCCAGCAGTGCTGCGACCTCCTTGACCTTGCGGTCGACCTCGGCGCGCGGCTGCCGGTCGCGCAACAGCGCGAAGCCGATATTGTCCTTGACCCGGAGCGGCGGGTAGAGGGCGTAGCCCTCGAACGCCATGGCGATGTTGCGCTCGGCCGGCAGGAGATCGTTGATCACCCGCTCGCCCACCTCGATGGCGCCGGAGGTGACGTCCTCGAAGCCGGCGATCATCCGCAGCGTCGAGGTCTTGCCGCAGCCCGACGAGCCCAGGAGCCCGACGATCTCGCCGTCGGCGATCGCCATGTCGACGGCGTCCACCGCGAGCACCGGGGCGGCGCGGCGGGCCTGGTAGACCTTCGAGACCTTGTCGAGGGTGAGGGTTGCCATGTGCCCGCCCCTCAGTTCGGCCGCGGCCGCAGCCGGGCCCCGGCCTGGTCGAAGAAGAGCAGGTCCGCCGCACGGATATGCGCGGTCACGTTCTTGTGGCCGCGCGGCAGCCGGGTCGCCTCGTCCTCGGAGCAGGTCGCGAGCAGCTCCTTTCCGTCCGCGGTCTTGAGCAGCATGACGGCGCGAACGTTCAACGGTGTCACCGCGTCGAGCTCGACCGCGAGGCCGTGGCGGCCCTCGTCCCCGACATCGACCGGCATCGACCCTGCCGCCGTCTCGTCGAGCGTCACCTCGATGCTCTCCGGCCGGAGCGCCACCCGGCAGGGCCCGGGGTCGAGGTGGCCGGGAAGCGGAAATCGCAGGCCGAGGAGCTCGACCGCGCCGTCCGCGATCCGCCCGTCGACGACGTTGACCGTCGGATCGCCGAACAGCCGGGCGACGTCGAGGCTGTCCGGGTCCTTGTAGATCTCGCTCGGATGGTCGATCTGCTTGAAGCCGCCGCCCATCAGCACGGCCACCCGGTCGCCCAACGCCATCGCCTCCTTGTAGTCTTGTGTGACGTAGATCACGGTCGTCTGGAAGGCCTTGAGGACGCGCGGCAGCTCGATCCGCATCTCGTAGCGCAGCTTGGCGTCGACATTGCGCAAGGGATCGTCGAGCAGCAACAGGCGCGGGTTGGCGGCCAAGGCGCGGCCCAGCGAGGTGCGCTGCTTTTGCCCGTTGGAGAGCGCCTTGGGCAGATGATGCAGCACGTGGCCGATCTTCAAGAGCTCGCCCACCTCTTCGACCCGCCGCGCGATCTCGGTCCCCTTCATGCCGCGTGCCTTCAGCGGGCTCGCGATGTTGTCGAACGCCGTCATGTGCGGGTAGAGCGCGAAGTTCTGAAAGGCCATGCCGATATTGCGCTGCTCGGGCTCGAGAAAGGTCACCTCGTTGCCGGCAATGTGGATGCGCCCCTCGTCCGGCTCGTTGATCCCGGCGATCAGCCTGAGCAGCACCGTCTTGCCGCAGCCCGAAGGGCCGAAGACGACCACCGTCTCGCCGCGATCGATGGCGAGCGAGGCCTTGTCGAGAACGACATCGTCCTTGAAGCGCTTGCTGACGGCGGTGAGTGACAAATAGGTCATCGGAAGATCCAAAGATGTGGGGAGGATGATCCTCCCCACGCCCCACCGGAACTTTCGAGCACCGGCGCCGAGTTCCGATGGGGTGCGGGGAAGATCATCTTCCCCGCGTACTTTCTCGCGATATGCCTCATCCCTTGACCGCCCCGAGCGACAAACCCTCGACCAGGTAACGCTGGGCGTAGAGGGCGAGGGCCAAAGTCGGTGTCACCGAAAGGACGATCGAGGCCGCGATCTGGCCGTACTGAATGCCGGACGCGGTGACGAAGGCCAGGGCGCCCACGGTCACCGGCTGCTTGTCGGCCGAGGCCAAAATCAGCGCGAAGACGAAGTTGTTCCAGGCGAAGATGAAGGAGAGCAGCGTGGCCGCGGCGATGCCCGGCTTGGCCAGGGGAATGGCGATCTTCCAGAAGGTCTTGAACCAGCCGTTGCCGTCGATCCGGTAGGCGTGCTCGATGTCCTCGCTGATGTCCTCGAAATAGCCGCGCACGATCCACAAGATCAGCGGCAGGGTGATCAGCTGATAGACCCAGATCAGGCCGGTATAGGTGTTGATCAGCCCGAGCTGCTGAAAATAGATGGCGAGCGGCAGGAGGACCAGGAGCGGCGGCGCGAAGCGGAAGGAGAGCAGCGTGAAGGCGATGTCCTCGCCGAGCCGGAACTTGAAGCGGGCGAAGGCATAGGCCGCGGGAATCCCCAAGACGAGCGAGAGGGCGACCGAGGAGGTGGCGAGGATCACGCTGTTCATCAGGTTCTGCATGAACCGCACCTCGAGCGTGCCCGTCTGCGTCTCCAGCCGGCCCGAGAACAGGACCTGGTAGTTGTGCAGCGTCGGCTCGAAGAACAGCGACGGCGGAATCCGCAGGATCTCCTGATTGGTCTGGAACGACATCAAGAAGACCCAGAAGATCGGGAACAGGAAGAACAGGCCGACCATGGTCAAGAGGCCGACGCGGACGACCCGGCCGAGGCTGGTCTGGCGTTGCATCAGGCGAGCTCCCCGGGCATCAGGCGACCCCCCGCGCTTTCTCGCGCAAGCGCAGCCACTGCTTGATGAAGATGTTGGAGAGGATGAAGGTGATCACCCAGAGCACCATGAGGATCGCCGCCGAGCGGCCGACATTGGTGTACTGGTAGCGCTCGAGGTAGGCGGTGACCTGAAAGACCATCAGCGTGTTGCCGGGCCCGCCCTGGGTCATGGCGTAGATGATGTCGAACTGCTGGATGCTCTCGAGCATGCGAAACAGCGCGGCGGTGATGATGTAGGGGGTGAGCATCGGCAGGGTGATGCGGAAGAAGACGAAGCTCTGCGGCACCCCGTCGAGCTCGGCCGCCTCGAAGGGCTGGCGCGGCAGGGCCCTGAGCCCGGCGAGCAGCAGGACCATCATGAAGGGCGTGTAGACCCAGGTGTCGATCATGACGACGGTGAAGAGCGCGGTCGAAGGCGCACTCGCCCAGCGGAAATCGGTAAAGCCGAAGAGCCCGACGATATAGCTCAACACGCCGAAATTGGGGTTGGTCATCAGCCGCCACATCAAGGAGGCGATGGCCGGTGCGATCATCAAGGGCAGGAGCAGAAGGATGCTCATGATGTTGTTGAACAGCGTGCGCCGCTGCAGGAGCAGGGCGATGCCGAGGCCGAGCAGCAGCTGCACGCCGACGGTGAAGAAGGTGTAGAGCAGCGAGACGCGGACCGTGTGCCAAAAGCTCGGGTCCTGAAAGAGCATGATGTAGTTGTCGAACCAGATGAACCCGCGCGTCATCGGGAACGCCAGGTTGTAGCGCTGCATCGAGTACCAGGCGGCGGTGCCGAATGGGATCAGGATGCCGATGCAGACCAAGAGCGCCGGCAGGCTCAGGAGATAGGGCAGGACCTTGCGCATGAGCGGCCGTTTCGCGCCGTTCGTTGCCGCACCGGTCATTGCCTCGGTCGCCATTCGCACTAATCCACCGAAGAAGAAGAACGTGGGGAAGATGATCTTCCCCACACCCCAACAAGATTTCGAGGGCCAAATTTTCGATGAGTTGGGGGGGAAATCATTTCCCCCCCATCGTGTTCAGAGACCCGCTTGGCGGAGCTGGCGGTTGACGCTTTCGGCCAGCTGATCGAGGCCTTCGTCGACCGGGATCTGGTCGCCAACCATCTGCTGCATCGACGACGCCCATTCGGTCGTCAGGTTGAAGAACAGCGGCTGCGGCGTGAAGTAGATGCGCGAGCCCGGGGCCGAGGCCTGGTACTGCTCGAGGTAGCCCGGATAGCTCTCGGCGATCCGGTTCTGGAAGGCCTCGTCGTCCCAGACCGACTGGCGGACCGGGTTGACGAAGTCCATCTCGCGCGCGCCGAAGAGAGCGTGGTCGGTCGAGGACGCCCACTGCATGAACAGCCAGCCCGCATCCTTGCGCTGCGAGAAGTTGCTCATGCCCAGCGACCAGATCCAGACATTGGGCGTGGGTGCCTCGGCCTCGGGGTTGGGGGCGAAGGCGGCATAGGCGAGATTGCCGGCCTCGGCATTGCCCTCGCCGTTCATGAAGTAGCCCAGGATATCGGCGTCGTAGATCATGCCCGAGGCACCCGCACCGAGGTCGGTGCCGACCTGATACCAGGTGTAGGTCGACCAGTCCCGCGGCCCGCTCTCCTTGATCATCTGCACCCAGTCGCGGTGGAACGCCTTGGAGCCCTCGGTGTTCATGGCGGCCATCAGCTGGCCGTTTTCCATGGTGAAGTCGCGCTCGCCGAAATTCGAGTAGCCGGAGAGGAAGCCCGGGTGGATGGTCGCCCAGGAGCGCGAACCGCGCACCCCGATGCCGTACATGCCGTCGACGTCCCGGGTGATCTTGGCCGCCGTCTCCATCAGCTCGGCCATGTCGGTCGGCGGCTCGAGGCCGTGCTCGTCGAAGACCCGGCGATTGTAGGCGATCGAGTTGAGCTCGAAGCCCCATGGGATCGCCCATTGCTTCGCACCGTCGCCGCCCAGCGCCTCGCCCGGCACGCCGGACCAGGCGGTGGACGCCCGCAGGCTCGGCAGAATGTCCTCCCAGTCGTACTCGGGTCCGGTATGCGCCGAGTCCTGGATGAACTCGTTGAGGTCGACCAGCCAGCCGGCCGGGCCGTACTGCCAGGTCTGATAGGCGCCGGTCATGAAGACGTCGTACTCGGTCGAGCCCGAGGAGAGCTCGGCCGTCACCTTGTCGAAATAGACGTCCTCGGGGAACACGTCGTAGGTGACGTCGATCCCGGTCATCGCCTTGAAGGTCTCGAGATTGGCGATCATCGCATCGGCATAAGGGTGCTGGTTCAAGAGAAGCTTGATCGAGGTGCCGCTGTGGCTCTGCCAGTCGAAGTTCTGGGCCATGGCGATGCTCTGCGCGTGGTTGAGCGCATAGAGCGCGGCCCCGGCGCCGATGCCCATCTGCCCCGCCCGGCGGATGAAGTCGCGGCGGCCGAGCTGGCGGCGGACCACCGCATCGGCGAGATCGTGGATTTTTCGGGTCATGTTCGTTCTCTCCCTGAGGTTTTGCTGTTGTTCAAGACGCGATTGCCGGCTGCTCGACCGGCGCTCGACGGGCGGCATGGGACCGGCCGCGCATGCGTGCCGCCAGCCGGCGGGCGGTCGCCTCGTCGGTGACCAGGCCGGTCGAAAGGCCGCTCTCCAGGACGGCGGCGATGGCCCGGGCCTTGCCCCGGCCACCAGCGATGGCGACCACCTCCTTGCCGCGCAGATCGGCCGGCGCCAGACCGAGGGCCCGGCGGTTGATGTCGGCCTCGACCGAGCGGCCGTGCTCGTCGAAGAAGTGGCCGAGAACCTCGCCCACCGCGCCGGCCTGCTCCAATTCGGCGAACTCGGCCTCGGTGATCATGCCGGTCTGCAAGAGATGCGCATGAGCACTCAGCTCGCCGATGCCGACGATGACGAGATCGGCTTTCTCGGCCAGCGCGAAGACGTCGCGCACGCTGCGCTGGGCGGCGAGCACGGCCTTGTCCTCGACACTGTCGGCGAAGAACGGGACGGGCAGGAAGTAGCTGTCGCCGCCGACCTTGCCGGCCAGCCGGTGGATGACGTCGAACGGGTTGGCGGCGGCGCTGCGGGTCAGGCTGCCGAGCAGCGAGACGAATTCGAGATCGGCCCGGGCGAGCCGCGGCAGCCGGTCGATCACCGCCGCCAGCGTGCGGCCGTGGCCGATGCCGACCACGCGGACGTGCGGCTGCTCGAGCACGCCGATGAGGTAGTGGGCGCCGGCGGCGGCCAGCGCCTGCAACGGCAGGTCGGTCTCGCCGAGATCGGGTGCGACGGTGCAAAAACGGAGATCGAAGGCCCGCGCGATCTCGTCCTCGAGCGCCACGCATTCGGCGGCGGTACCCTCGACGAAGACCCGGATCAGCCCCTGGCGATGGGCGAGCGCGATCAGCCGGTTGACCTTGACCCGAGAGACCTTGAGCCGGCCGGCGATGTCCTCCTGGGTCAAGCCGCCGACATAGGAGAGCCACGCCGCACGGCTGGCCAATCCCATTTCGGCTCCGGAGCGATCGCTCGGCGTCACACTGGCTTCCCTGATCTCGAACTTTTTTGCATCGCTTGAACTTTGTTGCGCAAGCTTGCACAAAGCCGGGGCAGCTTGTCAAGTGGCTGCCATAAAATCGGGGGAAGCGCCATGCTGGAGCGGTTCTGGCTGGGCACCGGCTGGAAGATGAACAAGACGCGCGCCCAGGCGGCAGCCTACTGCGCGACGCTGCAGGCGACCCCGGATCTCGCGGCGATGCCGCTGCAG
>SLRI01000526.1 GCA_007131045.1 Rhodospirillales bacterium | reverse complement strand
TCGCCGGAGATGCCGTGCGGCCAGAGGCCGGACTGGCCGCCGGCACCCTGGCGGATGACCGAGGAGGGCGGGCGCAGCCGCGGGTCGGCCTCTAGCACGTGGCCGGCCAGGCGCTGGAAGAGGTTGGCCGCCTCGGCGGTGATGCCGAGATGACGAAGCTGCACCTGGGCCTGGGTCCAGGCCAACGCCGCAGCCCGCTCGAAGGCGGCCGCGTCGTGGTGCTTGTCGGCGAGATCGAGAACCTCTTGCCGGGATCCTGCAACCATCGTCCAAAAGGCGATCCGGGCGACGGCACCGGGTGCTATGCGCACCCGGCGGCGCAGCGCGAAGATCGGGTCGAGCACGGTGCCGACGGTGCCGGAGAGCGGCTGGCCGGGCTGCATGGCCCGAGGTGCGCGGCTATCCTGGCCGCGGCCCAAAAAGCGCGCGCGGTCGGTCTCGCACGCCTCCGGGCCCACCGTTTCGCCCTCGACGACAGCGAGCTGGGCCGCCCAGATCTCGGGCTCGTCCGGCGCACGGCGTCGCCGGGTCGCCAAGAGGGTGTTGCTGTCGGCGTCGAGGAAGGTCTCGACGAAGAGCTTGGCGAAGGCCGGATGGGCGGTGTCGGTGGCCGGCGGGGCGAGGACGATTTCGGCATACGAGGTGACCTCGATCTCGCGCACCTCGCTGCCGCTATTGGCGATCGAGACGCGGCGGACCTCGGCGTCGTCCTCGGGCGAGACCAGGATGTCGGTGGTCGTGGTGAGATCACCGTCGCGGCGGATGATCTCGGCCCGGTCCTCGGGCAGGACGACCCGGTAGCTGTCGGCGATCGCACCGGTCGGCTGCAGGCCGGCCGACCAGACGGCACCGCTCGCCATGTCGCGGAGATAGACCCAGCTGCCGGCGGCATCCAGCGTCACGTCCTCCTGCCAGCGGGTCACCGCCAGCCCCCGCCAGCGGCTGTAGCCGGCGCCGGCAGCGGTCACCATCACGTTGTAGCTGCCGTTGGAGAGGAGGTGGGTGACCGGCGAGAGCTGGCCGGCACTGGTGTAGCTGCGGATCGTGGGTGGCGACAACACCTGGTTGACAGCCGCGGGCTTGGCCTCGTCGGCGAGGGTGTGGACTTCCGCCAGCTGCCGAGGTGTGCGCTCGTGGAGCAAGAGCTCGCTCGCCTGGATGACGGGCTCGCGGTGGAACCGATCGCGCATCACGCCGTCGAGCAGCGTGTTGGCGATGGCGACCACCGTCATGCCCTGGTGATGCGCCATGTAGGCCCGGACGATGGCGACGGCTTCCCCGGCCGGCAGGCGGCTCGGGGTATAGTCCAGGGCCTCGTGGTAGCCGTAGCGGCCGAGCCCGCCAGCCGTCTCCAGTAGCTCGAAGTTCCTGGCCGCCGCGGTGGGATCGACCATGGTTGCCAAGGCCGTGGCGTAGGGGGCGATCACCAGATTGGCGCCGAGGCCGCGCTTGAGGCCGAGGCCGGGGACGCCGAAGTTCGAGTACTGGTAGGTGAACTCGAGATCGCGCGCGTTGAACGCCGATTCCGAGATACCCCACGGCACGCCCAAGGCATCGGCGAAGGCGATCTGCCGCTGGACGATCAGCCGGCTGGTCTCCTCCAGCAGGCTGCCGGCGGGTGCGCGCATCACCAGCGACGGCATCAGGTACTCGAACATCGAGCCCGACCACGAGACCAGCGCCGCCCCCCGGCCGATCGGGGTGACGGCCCTGCCGAGGCGGAACCAGTGGCGGGTCGGGGCATCGCCCTTGGCGATCGCGACCAGGCTCGCGAGACGGGCCTCGGACGCCAGAAGGTCGTAGCAGCTCGGATCGCGACTGCCCTCGGCGGCCAGGTAGCCGATCGCGAGCAGCTTGCGCTCGGGGTCGATGAGAAAGGCGAAGTCCATCGCGTGCGCCAGGGCGAGGGCGTCGCGAGACAGCGCGGCGAGGCGCTCCTCCAAATCGCTGTCCTCGGTGCTGTCACGCCGATGACTCAGGATGGTTCGGGCCGTGGCCTCGGCCCAGGCCAAAAGCTCGTCGCCCCGGTCGTCGCCGCGTGCAGCGGCGATGGTGCGGGCGAGTTCGACCACGGCTGCGGCCTCGTCGTGCGACGTGGCCGGCCCGGCATGCAAGGCTCCATCGAGTGCATCGAGGGCCGCGTCGAGCTGCACCAGCGGCTGGCAGTGGCATTGGCCGTCCTCGCGCAGTCGCGCATGGGTCGAACGGAGCAGCGTAAAGGCATCGTCGATCCCGGCCCTGATCGTGCTGCGCCCGGCCGGCGGCAGCGGCTCGCGGAGCGCATTGGCGAGTGCGATGAGGTGGCCGGCGAGGTTGCCGCTGTCGACGGCGGAGACGTAGCGCGGGTCGAGCGGGCGGCCGTCGGCCGTGGCGTACCAGTTGTAGAAGTGGCCATGGCAGCGCTCGAGGCCGCCGAGCGTGCGGAACGTCGCCTCGAGCCGCTCGACCATGTCGGCGGTGCCGAGCCAGCCGAAATCGCGGGCGGCGACGGTCGCGAGCAGATAGAGGCCGATATTGGTGGGCGAGGTCCGCCGGGCCACGACCGGGGCCGGGTCCTCCTGGAAGTTGTCGGGCGGCAGGTGGCTGTCGGCGGCGGTGACGAAGGTCTCGAAATAGCGCCAGGTGCGGCGCGCGATGAGCCTCGAGGCCGTCCGGTCGG
>SLRI01000528.1 GCA_007131045.1 Rhodospirillales bacterium | reverse complement strand
TGTCGTCCTCGATCCTGGTGACCGGCATCTTCTTCCACCATGTGCACATCGTCGAGGCCAAGGGCTGGTCCCTGGGCCTGTTTGCCGCGACCTTCACGGTCTATGCGATCGGCGCCGTGGTCAGCTCGCTCTCCAGCGGCTGGCTGGTCGACAAGCTGGGTGCCAGGCGACCGCTGATCGCCTTCCCGCTGGTCCTCGCCTGGGGCTGCCTGCTGCTCGCCGCGAGCGACGCCTTCATCGCCGGCATCCTGATGATGCTGCTCTTCGGCATCGTCTCGGGCGGACAGTCGACGACCACGAGCGCCCTTTGGGCCGAGCTCTACGGCACCGAGCATCTCGGCGCCATCCGCTCGCTCGCCATGGCGATCATGGTCACGGGCTCGGCGATCTCGCCGATCATCTTCGGCGCCGTCTTCGACCTCGGGATCAGCGTCGAGGCACTGGCGCTGGCCTCGGCAATCTACGCCGTCTTCGCCGGCATCCTCTACATCCCGGCGCTCAGGCCGGGGGCGGCTCAGCCGGAAGCCGCCTGAAGCACCTCGACGACCTTGTCGTAGAGGGCGCTACTGGCCGCCACGATCGTGCCTTCGCTCAGGAGATCCTCGTCGCCGTCGAGCTTGCCGATGCGCCCGCCGGACTCGCGGAGGATCAGGATGCCGGCGGCGATGTCCCAGGGCTGGAGCCCGTACTCCCAGAACGCGTCCTGCCTTCCGGCGGCGATCCAGGCGAGATCGAGCGAGGCGGTGCCGAGACGCCTGAGCCCGGCCACCCGGTCGGCCATGGCGTTCATCTGTGCGGTGAAGCCCTTCTCGCGGCCCTTCCAGTCCTGCACCGGCAGGCCGCAGCCGACCAGCGCCTGGTCCAGCGAGGTCCGGGCCGAGACCCGCAGGCGGCGGTCGTTGATATAGGCGCCGCTGCCCTTGTCGGCCCAGAAGAGCTCGTCGCGCAAGGGGTCGAAAATGACCGCGGCTGTGATCTCGCCGAACTGCTCGAGGGCGACCGAGATGGCGAAATGCGGCAGGCCGTGGAGGAAGTTGGTGGTGCCGTCCAGAGGATCGACGATCCAGCGGTTCTGCGGCTGCGAGCCGACCTCCTCGCCGGACTCCTCCATCAGGAAGCCGAACTCGGGGCGAGCACGTTTGAGCTCGTCCTTGAGGATCTTCTCGGCCCGGCGGTCGGCATTCGAGACGAAGTCACCGGGGCCCTTGCGGCTGACCTGCAGCTGCTCGACCTCGCCGAAATCGCGCACCAGACCACGCGCCGCCTTCATCACGGCGCGGACCATCATCTCGATATTGGCTGAACGTCTGGCCACCCGTCAGTCCTTGGCCCGCTCGACGTAGCTGCTGTCGGTGGTGTTGACGACGATCCGGGTGCCCATCTCGATATGCGGCGGCACCATGACGCGCAGGCCGTTGTCGAGGATCGCCGGCTTGTAGGAGGCGGCGGCGGTCTGGCCCTTGACCACGGGATCGGCCTGGACGACCTCGCAGACCGTGGTCTCCGGCAGGCTGACCGAGAGCGGCCGGCCCTCGTGGCTCTGCACCGTGACCATCATGCCCTCCTTGAGGAAGACCACGGCATCGCCGATCAGCCCCTTGTCGAGCGCCACCTGCTCGAAGCTCTCCTGGTCCATGAAATGGAGCTGGTCGCCGTCGTCGTAGAGGAACTGGTAGTCCTTCTCGTCGAGCCGCACCCGCTCGATCGTATCGGCGGTCCGCAGCCGCTCGTTGAGCTTGGTCGGATGATCGACGCCCTTGAGCTCGACCTGGAGGTAGGCCGGGCCCTTGCCCGGCTTGACGTGCTCGGTCTTGACCGCCCGCCAGAGCTTGCCCTGATGCTCGAGCACGTGGCCCGGGCGCACGTCGTTGACGCTGATCTTCATCTTCTACCTCTGTTCCGTCCCGGCAACGAGCAGCGCGGCCGCCAGATCCACGAGATCCCCGGGGTCGCTGTCCGTTGCCGGCAAAATGAAATCCGCCCCGGCACCTGCCAACGCCTCGACCTCCAGGGCCGTGAACCGGCCGGCGGCGATCGAGGGCAGGACGGCAACCCCGCTCCACCAGGCGACATGCTCGACCAGTGCGGCAATGCCGCCGGGCGGCGGGGAGTCGGGGGTGCCGAACAGGACATAGTCGGCGCCGTCCTCGCCCGCAACCATGGCGTCGTGCCGGGTGGCACCGACAGCCGCCCCGATCAGCTCCTCCCGGTCGAGAACGCGCCGCGCCGCCGCCACCTCCGAGGGCCGGTTGCAAAAAACGCCGTCGGCGCCGAGCCGGCGGACGAGATCGACGCGGTCGACCAGCAACGCGGCCCGGCCGGTGGCATGCGCGGTCTGCACCCGCTGCCGGGCCACCGCCTCGTCGGCCACCTCGATCAGAAAGGCGACGATGGCCTCGATCTCCAAGAGCGGCTCGAGGTCGGTCGCCGCATCGAGCCTGACGATCAGCCGGCAACCGATCTCGTCCGGATCGATCCAGTGGCCGTCGGTCTGCCGGTTGTCGTTCGCATGCCCACCGCCGGCCCGGTTGCCGTTGGCGTGCCGGCCACCGGTCCGCCGCCCGGAGCGATCCCGACTCACGCCTCGTTCTTGTAGATCTTGACGATCTTGTCCAAGAGATCGAGCGCCTCTTCCTTCGGCCGCTGAAAGCTGTTGCGGCCGACGATCGAGCCCGAGCCGCCGCCGTCGCGAATGCCGCGACAGATCTCGAGCAGCCCCTCGGCGCCGGTCGATTCGCCGCCGGAGAACACCACCAGCCGCTTGCCGTTGAAGCAGCACTGCATGACGTGCGCGATCCGCTCCTGCATCGTCTCCATCGGCACGTTCTCGTACGAACTCGCCGCCGCCTTCAGATCGACGCCGGCCTTGGGCGGCTTGACCTTGATGATCGTCGCCCCCAGAAGCGCCGCCATGTGCGCCGAATAAGCCACGATGTCGAGCGCCGTCTCGCCGTCCTTGGAGACGTTGCCGCCCCGCGGATAGGCCCAGAGCACCGAGATCAGGCCATTGGCCTTGGCCTCGGCGGAAAGCTCGCGAAACTCCTCCATCATGCCGTAATTGGCTTCCGAGCCGGGATAGATGGTGAAGCCGACGCCGACGCAGCCGAGCCTGAGGGCGTCCCTGACCGAGCCGGTGATCGCCTGGTCACCGACCCCGGCGTGCAGGCTGTTGGCACTGTTGAGCTTGAGGATGGTCGGGATCTGCCCGGCGAACGTGTCGGCACCCTGCTCGAGCGGACCCAAGGGCGCTGCATAACCCGAAAGCCCGGCCTCGATCGCCAGCTGGTAGAGGTAATGCGGATCGTAGGCCGCCGGGTTCTTCGCGAACGAGCGGGCGGGGCCGTGCTCGTAGCCCTGGTCGACCGGCAGGATGACGAGCTTGCCGGATCCTGCCAGCCGGCCCTGCATCAACAGACGATAGAGATTGCCCTTGGTGCCGGGGTTCTCGCCCTCGTACCAGCCGAGGATCTGCTTCACACGCTCACTCATCGTCCAGTCCTTCTCCAGGGTCGTCGGTGGTTGTTCGAGCTTATGGCACGAGCCGGCCGGCTGCACCAAGCGCTGCCGGCACCAGACGGCGGCCATTCGGGCTCACCGTGTAGAGCGGGGCGGGCAGGGTGGTCGAGAGGGTCCCGCCCTGCTGCCGGGCGATGTCGGCGAGGCGCGCTGCCGTGACCCCGTCCTCCAGCACCAACACCCGCAGCCCGACCCTGAGCGCTTCCATGGCGAGGCCCGGCCGGTCGTCGCAATAGGCGATGACCGGCCGGCCGAGCAGCGCCTCGAGCGCCTCGGCGAAGGCTGGCCCGACCATGCCGACCGGCACGACCAGGTCCACCTCCCGGCCTGCGGCGAGCGCCAGCGCGGCTTCGGCCTCGTAGCGGTCGTGGATCAGGACGGCGATCCGGCCGGCCGTCAATCGGCCTCCAGCGCCGCCACGCCCGGCAGCGTCTTGCCCTCGAGCCATTCGAGGAAGGCGCCGCCGGCGGTCGAGACATAGGAGAACTTGTGCAGCACGCCGGCATGGGCGAGGGCCGAGACCGTGTCGCCGCCGCCGGCCACGGTCTTCAGCTTGCCCTGCTGGGTCAGCACGGCAGCCGCCTTGGCGACATCGGTGGTCCCGGCATCGAACGGCGGCACCTCGAAGGCGCCCATCGGGCCGTTCCACAACAAGACCTTGGTCCCCTCGAGCTTGTCCTTGATGTTGATCACCGAGGCCGGGCCGATGTCGAGGATCATCTCGGCCTCGCCCACATCCTCGATCTTGGCGGTCCGGCAGGCGGCATTGGGCTCGAGCTTCTCGGCCACCACACCGTCCATCGGCAGCACGATCTCCACACCCTGGTCCTGAGCCTTGGCCATGATGTCGCGCGCCGCATCGAGCAGGTCCGGCTCGGACAGCGACTTGCCGATGCCGACCCCCTGGGCCGCGAGGAAAGTGTTGGCCATCGCCCCGCCGATGATCAGCTTGTCGACCTTGCCGAGCAGCTCGCCCAGGACCTTCAGCTTGGAGGAGATCTTCGCCCCACCGATCAGCGCGGCTGCCGGCCGCTCGCCGCCACCGAGCGCAGCCTCTAGCGCCTCGATCTCGGCCTGCATCAGCCGCCCGGCATAGGCCGGGAGATGCTCGGGAATGCCGGTGACGCTGGCATGCGCCCGGTGCGAGCACGAAAAAGCGTCGTTGACGTAGGCGTCGCCGAGCTCGGCCAGCCCCTTGGCGAAGGACGGGTCGTTCTTCTCCTCGCCCGAATGAAAGCGCAGGTTCTCGAGCAGCGCGATGCCACCCTCGGGCAGCGCGTCGACCACCTTCGCCGCCGCCTCGCCGACGCAGTCGTCGGCGAAGGCGATCTCGCGGCCGAGTGTCTTGCCCAGCGCTTCGGCCACTGGGGCCAGCGACATCGAGCTCTCGACGCGCCCCTTGGGCCGGCCGAAATGCGAGAGCGCCACGACCCTGGCACCCGCATCGGCGAGCTCGGTCAAGGTCCGGGCGGCGCGCTCGATCCGCGTCGCGTCGGTCACCTCGCCGTCCTGCATGGGCACGTTGAAATCGACCCGCACGAGCACGCGCTTGCCCCGCGCATCGAGCGCATCGAGCGTCTTGAACGTCACCGGCATGTCCCCTTTCTCGTTGCTGATTGCGAATGCTGCAGGCCCCCGTGCCGGGCCGCATCCCCTAGTCTCTAGCCTTGATCTCTAGCACGGCTCGGCCGCCGGCCAAAACGCGCTCGGTTCGGCCCAAAACGCGCTCAATTCGGCAGTGCCGTCGACAGTAAATGCTCGAACACGCCGCTGCTCCGGCAGGGCCGCTCGAAACGATTGTTGTCGAAGCGATTGAGATAGCTGCCGACAAAGCGCGGTTCCCAGCTCAGCCGGGTCCGCTCGCCCGCCACCTCGATCCGGATGGCGGCCGTGGTCGTCGTCTGGTCCGGACGGGTCAGCCGGGTCTGCTTGGTGTCGCGGCCGCGCGGCCGCAGCAGCAGCGTGTCGCACTGCATGAAGCGACCGTCCGTCGACTGCACCCGAAAGCCGCCGACATCGCGATCGACCGTGAAGCCCTCGTCGATCAGATGCCGGGCGAGAGCCGACCGGGCTGCCGCCGGCTCGAGGCTGGTCGTCGTCTGCCGCGGTTGCGGCGGCGCTGTGGGTGCCGCCGGCTGACAGGCGGTGAGCAGAAGACCGAGCAGCGCCGCCGAGGCCAGGCTGCGAAGGCCGGGCCGTCCGGCGCCACGACCGCGCATCGCCGGTGGTCTGCGCAGCGGCCGCGCTCGGCTGGCGGCGCTCAACCCTGGACCGCCGATTCCAATAGCCGCTCGAGGCTGCCGGTGCCCTCGCAGGACCGCTCGAACCAGGTATTGTCGACACGGTTGTGGTAGCGCCCGGAATAGCTGGTCTGCCAGCTCACCCGGGTACCAGCGTCGGTCGGTGTGAACTGGATCTCCGCCTCCGCCTGCTCCTCGCTCACCGGCGTGAACACACGACGCGTGCCGTCGCCGCTGTCGTCGCGCACATTGGCCGGATCGCAACGGGTAAAGCCCGACGCATCGGACGTCGCCCGCAAGCCGTCCGCGGTCCGTTCGACATTCAGCCCCTCGCGCTCCAGGGTGCTGGCGACGTCGTCGATCGCCGGCTCGACCGGCTCAGAGGTCGTGGCCGCACCTGGCGGCGGTGGGCCGGTCTCGCAAGCGGCGACCAGCACCAGTACCGGCACCAGTACCGGCAACCGTACCGGCAAAGACGTCGCGAAGCGCGAGATCCATCGCTCGAGCATCGATCCCTCCGTGGCTCTACTCTTGTCGATGCAACGAGAAGCTGGGCTCGGCAGTTCCGTCGGCAAGAGGCTCGAGCCGCCGGTACCGCAAACACGGAGAGAACGCGCCGGGCCACATGATGCCGCCGCGTCTCATCAGCCAGGATGGGTGCCAAAATGGATGAGAGTGGTGCCGCAGGAGGGACTCGAACCCCCGACCCCATCATTACGAATGATGTGCTCTACCAGCTGAGCTACTGCGGCGACCCCTCGACAAGGCGCGCTGATAGCCCGGTGCCGGCCGATCCCGCAAGCGGAAAAGGCCGATCGCGGGCTCAGTTCACGCTGGTCGGCGTCTTGACCGTCGATTCGATCGGCGGCGGTGCCTTGAGCCCCTGATCGGCGCCGCTGGCGCGAGGCTTCGCCGCCTTGCCGTCGTCGCCGCCCACCTCGCCCTTGCCGCCGCTCGACCCGGCCTGCGAAATCGGCCCGTTGCCCTTGCTCGCGGCCTTGCTCGGGCCCGAACTCGGCGGAGGCTTGCCGTCACCGGCCTGGCCTGCCGCCGGCTTGGCAGGCTTGGTCTCGGCCCCGTCGGCGGCAGCCTTTCCGGGCGCAGGCTCGGCGGCGGGCTTGCCGGTCGCCGCCGCGGACCGGGCCTGACCGGCGTCGCTCGCCTTTTGCACCGACTGGTCCTGCACCAGGACCATCGGCGGGCGCTGGTCGCGAACCATCGGGGCGAGGGTCGGCGGGCTGTCCCAGTGGACCGAATCGAACCGGCCGGAGGGACCGAACAGCTGCCACTGGGCCAGCACCTCGCCGGTGTCGTCGCAGACCCAGCACTTGTCGGCCGGCGCATCGGCCGCCTTGGCGAGCCAGTCGCGCGCCTTGGCGTCGCCGCCGCCCGAGGCCCGCTCGTACTCGGCATAGAGCCGGTAGGTGCCCGCCGTCGGCCCGGCGTTGAGCGCCTGGTCGAGGTGCTGCTTGGCGCTGTCCCAGTGCCGCGCGTTCATCGCCAGCTCGGCCATCACCATCTGCGTCACCAGATGGCCGGGCCGCAGCTTCTCGAGGCGCGTGCAGCGATTGAGCCGCTCGACCGCGGTCTCGCCCGGGACCAGCTCGGCATAGGCGCGCGCCAGCTCGGGATGCGGCTCCAGCGTCCAGGTGTCCTCGATGAAGCGCTTGGCGAGCCGGAGCTTGCCGAGCCGCTTGGCGGCCTCGGCGGCGGTGACGGTCGCCGGCGCGAAGGTCGGGGCGAGACCGGTGGCCTTGCGGCCGAAGTCGAGCGCCTCCTTGTCGCGGCCCGCGGCCAGCCCGTCCACGGCCAGCATGTGCTTCATCAGGGCCCGCCGGCGGGTCGCCTCGGGGCCGGTCAAGAGCTTCTCGCGCGCCATGTCGCCGATCAGATCGTAGGCCTCGGCCCATTTGCCGTTGCGGGTCAAGAGATCGAAATAGGTGGTCAGCACCCAGGACGTGTTCGGGCTGCGCTGATAGGCCCGCTCGGCGAGCTCGAGCGCCTCCTCCTGGTCGCCCCGCTTGACCGCATCGGCGAGCAAGCCGCGCACGCCCAAGAACTCGGTCTGCGGACGCTTCAGCATCTGCTCGAACTTGAGCTGGGCGACGTCCTCCTTGCCCTCGAGCTGCGCCGTCTGGGCGGAGAGCAGCAGTGTCGCCGCGCTCGAATCGAGCAGCTTCTCGGCCTGCTTGGTGTGCACCCGAGCCCCGGTGACGTCGCCGGCGGCGGCGGCGATCAGCCCGTGGGTCAGCTCCTGGTAGCCGCGCAGCTTGCGATTCTGTTCGCGGCGCTCGCGGATCTGCCGCGGCAGCCCGACCATCCAGCGCCAGATTTCGTAGACGACGACACCGGCAGCCGTGATCACCGCCAGGGCGGCGACCGCGATGCCGAGCGGCAGCACCATCTCGGTCGCCTCGAGACTGATGATCACCTGGCCCGGGTTGTTGGCGAACCACACCGCGACCCAGGCGAGGGCAGCGGCGGCGATGAGAAAAATGATGAGCCTGAGCATGTTTTTTTGACCTCGGCGCCGCGTCGCCTCAGTTGACCGTCGCGGTGAGGAGTTCACGAATATGCGAATCGAGCTGGGCTTGCGCTTCGACCGCAGTGAGCCGGGCCCGCGCATCGGCGAGCCACGCCTCGGCGGCTGCCTCGTCGACCGCGCCGGGCATCCCGGCGACCGTCTCGACATGGTCGATCGCCGACGCGATGTCGCCCCGCCGCAGCGCCGCGTCGGCCTCGGCGAGCTGCCCGGTCGCCACATCCGTCTCGTCGTCCGCGCTGCGCACCTGCACCAGCCCTCGCAGGTTCTCGACCGTCTGGCCGAGGAATTCCGAGCCCGCGACTTCGGCCGGCCCGCCGGTCTCGGCGAGGGCCGCGAGATCCTCGCGCAGCTCCTGCAGGGTCGGCACACCGGTCTCGGCATGAGGCCGAAGCTCGGCGAGCGTGGCCTCGAGCGTCGGATCGCCGGCGGCCATCGGGATCAACAGCTCGAGCGGCTCGGCGAAGGGCGTGCCCCTGTCGAGCGACCGGTCGATGTCACGCACCAAGAGCGCCGCCGCCGCCGCACGGCTGCGCGCCTGCTGCAACCCCTCGACCTCGCCCTGCACCGCGGCCAGCTCCGCCTCGGTGGCAGCCAGCGCATCACGCAGCGCCTCGACCTCACTGCCCAACGCCGCCTGCGCCGCCACGAGCTCGCCGCTCGCCGCCTCGCGCAGCTCGCCGACCATCCGGTCGAGCTCGCGGGCGAGCGTCTCGATCTCCGCCTCGAGATCCGCGCCCAACGCATCGATCCGCTCGGCCTCGGTCGCGAGCCGTCCCTCGAGACCGCCCACCGCCTCGTCACTCGCCGCCTCGAGCCGCTCGCTCGCCTCGTCGAGGCTGCCGGCCAGCCCCTCGAGCGAGCTCTCGATCGCCTGCAGCCGCTCGGCCTGCCCCTCGATCATCGGCAGAGGATCCACCGCCTCGGCGGCCGCGGTCTGCAATGCCTCGGTGGCGCGGGCGAGCGCCTCGACCTCCCCGGCAACGGCGTCGAGCGCTTCACGGTCCCGCGTCGGCACCTCGGCTACCGCTGCCTCGACGGCCGCCCGCACGGTCGGCTCCAACTCGTCGGCCAGCGTCTCGAGGCCGGCCACGCGCTCGGCCAGCGGTTCGACATCGCTCTCGACAGCGGCCAGCCGCTGGGCCATCGCCGCGCTGTCGCTCTCCAGCGAGGCCACCCGCGACTGCGCCTCGGGCGACAGCGGCGGCGGCCCTTGCACCAGCGGCGCGCCGAACACCGCCAGCACCGCACCGATGACACCGCCGACTAAGCCGGCCACCCAGACACCGCTCCGCGAAGGTGCCGCGGCCGGCGGGGGAGCTGCCGGCGGCGGTGGCCGGCCACCCGGACCCGAGCCACCCGGACCCGAGCCACCCGGACCCGAGCCACCCGGACCGGTGCCGCCCGGACCCGAGCCACCAGGCCGGGCAGCACCCGAGCTCGGCGTCGTCGGACGACCGCCCGCCGCCGTCGCACCAGCCGTACCCGGCTTGGTCTCGCCCGGCTTGGTATCACCCGGCTTGGTCTCGCCCGTCTTGATCTCGCCCGGCTTGGTCTCGCCCGGCTTGGTCTCGCCCGGCTTGGTCTCGGGAGTCTTGCCGGGGCCCGGCTTGTCAGGAGCAGGCCTGTCGCCACCGGGCCCGGCTGCCTGTGGCTGGCCGGCCGGCGATGCCGGCTTGCCCGACGGCTGGGGGGAGGATGAAGGGGGCTGAGGGGCTGATGAAGGCGGTTGACCGCCGGGCTTGGCAGCGCCGGCAGCGGCCTGGCCGCCCTGTGGCTTACCGGTTTCGGCCGGCTTGCCCGCCTCGGGCGGCTTGCTCGTCCCGGCACCCTTGCTGGCCTCGGGACCTTTGCCCGCCTCGGGTCGCGCCGGCTCGTCCGGCCGCGGCGTCCCCTTGGACGGATTGCTCGGTCGGCCTTGCGACATCGACGCTGCTCTCCCCAATACTGGTCGGCGCAGCTGCGCTATCCGACCCGACAAACGCTCGAGCGGGCCGCGAAAGCGATCCCGGGACACTCGGACCCCGCGAAAAGCCATCGTTTCCGCCCTGTTGCAAAAGGGCTACCACCTTCACGGCACTGCTTCAAGGCGGTCGAGCAAACGGGCGGCCTCCGGTGCCTCGGCGACCCGAAGCGCCCGCCACGGCAGCGGCCGCAGCGGTGCTGCGACGGCTTCGCTCGAGGCTACGGCCAGCAACGAAACGAGCCGGTCCTCGACCGCCGCCCGCTCGATCTGCCGGCGCCAGATCGTCGCATGCGCCGGCGAGAAGAAGAGCACCGCATCGAGCCCGCCCGTCGCCAACAGCC
>SLRI01000099.1 GCA_007131045.1 Rhodospirillales bacterium | reverse complement strand
GGTGCGTTCCCCTAGTGCAGTTCGTCGAGCAGCGCCTTCGCCTCGACCAGATCGGGCGTGCCCAAGCCCTCGGTGAACCAGCCGTAGACCGGGGCCAGGAGATCGCGCGCCTGCTGCCGCTCGCCCTGGTCGGCCCGAAGGCGGGCGAGGTCGCGGGTCGCTCGAAGTCGGTAGAGCATGGCGCGCTGCTCCGCGGCGAGCTGGCGGGCTAGCACCAGCGCGCGCTCGGCGGCGTCCCTGTCGCCCGTGGCGAGGTGGACCACGGCCATTCGCCGATGAATTTCGCTGACGAAGTGTCGATCCGGCGTCTCGGTGGCGAGATCGCGGGCCTGGGCCAGTGACACCGCGGCCTCGCGTTGCCGCCGCAGGGCGATCAAGGCGTCGGCACGCAAGGCGAGGTAGACCGGCAACCACAACCGGGCGCCCGTCGCACGCCAGCGCGCCAGGCCATCGTCGATGATGCGTACCGCGTCCTCGTCCCCGCGCGTGAACGCCGCACTCCATCCCTGATAGATCCGGCCAGTCGCCAGCCAGATCGACAGGCGCTCGCGCTCGGCCAGCTGGAGCATTTCTGCGGCCAGCGTCTGCACCACATCCGGACGTGCAGAGGCCATCGCGAAAAAGCAGCCATGATGGTGGACGAACGCCGTGGTCGCCACGTGATCGCCGGCCTCGGCCAGGCTGCGTGCCTGGACCTGGAGCGCCTCGGCTCGCGTCAGCTGGCCGAGTGCCAGAAGGGCGAGCGAACTGAAGACCGCCATGCCGATGGCCGGATCGAAGACGTACTGACTGGCGGTAGGCGCTACCAGCGACGTTGCGAGATGCGCTGCGGCATCGTCGAGATGGCGAGCGGCCAGCTCGAATTCGCCCGTGAAGAAGGCGCACGTGCCCAAAACGCGATGCGCCATCGCGAGGCTCCCAGCGTCAGCCTCGGCAGCCTCCAGCATCTTGCGCCCGACATCGCTCGCGGTGTCCAGGTCGCCGCGGACATTGTGAAACAGGAAGCTGCCGAACTGGGCTTGCGCTGCCGTCGCTGGCTGGTGGGCCGCGCGCGCCAGGTCGGCAGTGCGGGCATAGGCCTTGCCGGTTTCGTCCGCAGAGTAGCCTAGCGCCGCCAGTAGCGCTGGTGCTAGCGAACGCTGCAGCTCGAGCTCCAGCGCATCGCGATCAGCGCCGGCGGGAACCCGACCGAGATGCTCGAGCGCGCGCCGAAGATGTTGCGCCGCCTCGTGCACCGCCCAGCGGGCGAGCGCATGACGGCCTGCGTCGAGCCCGTGCCCGGCGGCGTCCATGAACAGCCCGGCGCCGGCAGCATGGATCGCCAGTGCGTCCGCTGACGCGATCTCCGGCACACCACGGAGCACCCCGTAGACATCCCGATGAATCATCTGCCGCCGACTCTTCAGCAGGCTCTCGTAGGCGGCGTCGCGGACCAGGGCGTGCTTGAAGGTGTAGCGGGCGTCGGGCGGGGTGCCGCGGCGGAAGACCAGCTCGGCGGTGGCCAGCTTGTCGAGGGCGGCCGTCAGCTCCGCCGGCGGCCGGTCGGCGACCGCGGCCAGCAGGGCGTGGTCGAACTCGCGGCCGATGCAGGCGGCGATCTGCGCCACCTCCTTGACCTCGGGCACACGGTCGAGGCGGGCCATCAGCGAATCGTGCAGCGAGGCTGGAACAGCAGTGTCGCCACTCTCCAGCACGGCCTTGGTCAGCTCCTCGACATAGAGCGGCACCCCGTCGGTCCGCGCGATGATCGCATCGACGGTGGCCGGCGGCAGCCGGTCGCCGCCCAGCCGGGCGACGATCGCCTCGACCCCGGCCCGGCCGAGGCGGTTGAGGCTGAGTCGGGTGACATGCGGGTGGGCGGCCAGTGCCGGCTGGTTGTCCGGCCGGCTCGTGAGGACCAGGAGCACGCGCTCCGTGGCGATGGCATCGAGCCACGCCTCGATCAGCTCGAGCGTGGTGGGATCGGCCCAGTGCGCGTCCTCGATCAGGAGCAGCACGGGCCGCGCCGCCGCGAGCTGAAGGAGCTGGCGGACCAGGGCGTCCAGCGTGCGTGCCCGGAGCACCGCCGGCGCCAGCTCGAGGGCGCCGTAGCGGGCGGTGCCGTCGAGGCCGAGGAGGCCAGCGATCAGCGCCGTGGCCTCGCCGTGCGACCCGCCGCCCAGCGCTGCCTCGAGCTTGTCGAGCCTGGTCTCGAGCGGATCGCCGGCGGCGAAGCCGGCGGCGTGCTCGAGCTGCTGGATCGCCGGCCAAAGGGCACTGCCGGTGTGGTAGGGCGAGCACTGGTAGCGGATGCGGGTGTGCGGCCGCTCGGCCAGCGCATCGAGCAGCCCCCGGCTGATCCGCGACTTGCCGACCCCGGCCTCGCCGACCAAGAGCACAGCCTGGCCCTCGCCGGCCTCGGCCTGGTTCCAGCGCTCCATCAGCAGCGCCAGCTCCTGGTCCCGGCCGACCATCGGCTGCAAACCTGTGGCCCGCCCCTCGAAGCGGCTCGCCAGCACCCGCTCGCCGGTCACGGCGAAGGCACCCACCGAGCCTTCGATGCCCTTGAGCGCCTGCACCCCCAGATCGTCGAGCAGAAAGCCCGCCCCCAGGAGCCGCCGCGTCGCCTCGGCCACCACCACCTGCCCGGGTGCGGCCAGCGCCTGCAGCCGGGCCGCCAGGTTGGGCGT
>SLRI01000265.1 GCA_007131045.1 Rhodospirillales bacterium | reverse complement strand
AGGCCGTGCAGGGTGGCGAGCGCGGTGCGCCAGTCGGGCAATCGGTGCGCCTCGAGCAGCTGCGCATCGTGCCATTCCGGGAGAACCGGCACCTCCTCCAGGGCGCACTGGACGAGCTTTTTCAGCCGGAGCGCCCCCAGCCCCTCGATCAGCCGATAGACCGTGGCATCCCGGCCGCCTTCGCTCGCCGGCTCCGGGTGGACCAGCTGAAAGCGGTTGTTGAAGAGCTCCGGCCGGCCGATCAGCCGGACCACGGCACCCTTTGGGAAGCGCTTCTCCAGCCAGGGGCCCTTGGCGTTGAAATAGACGAGGTCGACCGGGGAGCCGCCGGCCCGGCCGTTGATCCGGTAGGGGGTGCGGCCGAGGCCCGGGCGGTGCTCGCCGATCTCGACCTCGAGGGCGACCAGCCGGCCGACATCGCCGGGCTCGAGGCTGCGCACGTCGACGATGTCGCGGCGGCGGATCGGCGCCATGGCGACCAGATCGAGCACCCTCGGTGTGTCACGACCGAGCAGCCGGGCGCAGAGCCGGGCCACCTTGGGGCCGACGCCGGCAAGGCTGCCGAGCTCGCGAAAGAGCGGGTAGAGCACCGCAGGGCGCTCTTTGGCCTGCGGCGTTCCGGCGCCGCCCTTGGCCGCCTCCGGCATATCGACTACATCCCCTCGAGAGACGGAACACCCGGCCGGCCGTGGCCCGGGTGCAATCGGTATTGAAGCGCGCCGCTTGCGCGCGCAAGCATGGGGAACGGGCCGGTCATGAGTGACAGCGCCACCACGCGCCTGAAGCGCCTCGCCCACCGCAGCCGCTATCGCGGATTCAAGGAGGTCGACCTGCATTTCGGCCAGTTCGCCGAGCGGCACCTGGCGGGGCTGTCGGACGAGGAACTCGATCAGTACGAGGCGCTGCTCGACGAGGCCGACCAGGACGTCTGGGCCTGGCTCTCCGGGGCGCGGCACGTCCCGGCCCGCCACGACAACCGCGTCTTCGAGCGCCTTCAGGCCTACGAGCCCGTCCTTTGACCACCGATACCGTCGAGCAGGCCGATGCGCGACCCTCGGCCGCGAGCGCCGCGGGTCAGCGAATCCTCGTCGCCAATGCGCTGCCCGGCCTCGAGGCGCGCTTCGCCGCCGAACGGCTGGCGAGCGGCGAGGTCGAGACCCTGGTCTTCGTCACCCGCGACGCCCAGCGCAGCAGCGCACTGGCAGCCCTCGTTCGCTTCTTCGAGCCCCAGATCGAGGTCCTGACGCTGCCGGCCTGGGACTGCCTGCCCTACGACCGGGTCTCGCCCAATGCCAGCGTGGTCGCCGAGCGTCTGGCGACCCTGCACACCCTGGCGCAGGGACCCGCTGGCCAGCCGCGGCTGGTGCTGGTCTCGGCCAACGCGTTCGTGCAGAAGCTGCCGCCGCCGGAGTCCATCCGCGCCAGCCACATGGTCTTGAAGGCCTCGGCCCGGGTCGACCGCGACGGCCTCCTGCAGCATCTCGAGCGTAACGGCTACCAGCGGGTCGGCACCGTTGTCGAGCCCGGCGACTATGCGGTCAGGGGCGGCCTGATCGATCTCTTTCCCACCGGCTCCTCGGCGCCCGTCCGGCTCGACTTCTTCGGCCAGACGCTGGAATCGATCCGCCGCTTCGATCCCGCCAGCCAGCGCACCACCGATCGCTTGAAGACGATCGAGCTCGGCCCGGTCTCCGAGGTACTGCTCGACGAGGCGGCGGCCGAGCGCTTCCGGGCCGGCTATCTCCGCCAGTTCGGCACGGTCACCGACGACCCGCTGCTCGAATCGGTGGCCGCCGGCCGCCACTATCCCGGCATGGAGCACTGGCTGCCGCTGTTCCACGAAAGGCTCGCGACCATCTTCGACTACCTCCAAGGCGAGGTCGCGGTCGCCTTCGACCATCTGGCCGAGGACACGGTTTCCTCGAGGCAGACGGCGATCGGCGAGCAGTACGAAATCAGGACCGGCAACGCGGCCTTGACCGGCGCCTTCGGCTCGCTGCCCTACCGCGCCCTGCCGCCCGACACGCTCTATCTCGACGAGGAGAGCATCCGCGCATTGCTCCGCCCGCGCACCACCTGGCTCTTCTCAATCTTCGGACCACCGCCGGTAGCACCCTCGGGCATCGCCCTGGTCCAGGACCTCGAAGGCCGCCCCGGCCGCGATTTCGCCCGCGAGCGCGCCGATCGCACCATCAACCTCTTCGAGGCGATCACCGAGCACCTGACCGCGCTCAAGCCCGAGAGCCCGATCATCACCGTCCACGGCGGCGGTGCCGCGGACCGCCTGGCGCAGGTGCTGGCCGATCACGGTCTCGAGCCGCCGCTGCGCATCGAGGCGCTGGCCGAGCGGGTCGAGGGTGCCGTGCACCTCGCCGTGCTGCCGCTCGACACTGGTGTCACCGCACCTGGCCTCTGCCTCGTCGGCGAGCAGGATCTCCTGGGCGAGCGGTTGACCCGCCGGCAGGCGAGGCGCGCCAAGGCCGCCGACAAGTTCATCCAGGACGTGGGCACGCTTTCCGAGGGCGACTACGTGGTCCACGCCGAGCACGGCATCGGCCGCTTCGACGGCCTCGTCACGCTCGAGCTCGGTGGCGCCCCGCACGACTGCCTCAAGCTGCTCTACGCCGGCGGCGACAAGCTGTTCGTGCCGGTCGAGAACCTCGACATCCT
>SLRI01000585.1 GCA_007131045.1 Rhodospirillales bacterium | reverse complement strand
CGAAGGCATGCTTGAAGGCGTTGGTAACGACTTCGTTGAGGATGAGCCCGAGCGGCATCCCCTGATCGGCGGTGACGTGCAGCCGCTCGAGGCGACACTCGATCGTGGCCGCGTCGCCGTGCACGGCCCGAAGTTGATCACACAACGTCCTGACGTAGGCGCTGAAATCGAGTCGATCGAAATGGGTCTGGTCGTAGATGTGCTCGTGGATCGCCGCCATGGCGCAGATCCTGCCCGTCAGATCGTGCTTGTTGCGGCTCGTGCCATCCTGCATCCGGGCCAGTGCCGCCACCGTCTGGAGATTGTTCTTCACCCGGTGGTGGATCTCACGAAACAGCAGCTGATTGCGCTCGAGCGCTGCGTCGCGGGCACGGAGCGCCTGCTCCTCCCGCTGCACCAGCATTACCGCCCAGAGCGACACGAGCAGCAGCGCCAGGGCGACGGGGGCGAGGAGCCAGAGCTGCTCGCTGGCCCGGCGCCAAAAGCCGTCGGCGAGCGCGCTTTCCGGAATAGCGACCGTCGCCACCAGGGGCAGCCGGTCGACGCGGCGATAGGCGACCATCCGGGACACTCCGTCGGCCGGCGATATCGTCGGGCCGTAGACACCCTCGGGCGCCAGCCGCAGATGTTCGGTGAACAGCACGTGGCCGGCGATGTTGAGCGGTTCCTCGAGCGACGGATGACGCGCCAGCAGCCAGCCGTCGTTGCGGACCAGCGTGATGGTGGCCTCCTGGCCGAGGTCCATCGATTGCCAGAACGCCGACAGCAGCTCGTCCGGCGTGAAGCTGACCACGGCACCGGCGAATACACCATCCCGCTCGATCCGGCGACCGATCGGAAAATGCTTGCGACCGCTCACCCTGCCGCGCAGCGAAGCACCGACGCTCCACTCGGCGCCGTCGCGAAGATCCTGAAAATACTGCCGCTCTCCGACGCTCTCCGGAACCAGCGCCTCGCTGGTCAGCACGGCGTTGCCCTCGGCATCGAACACCCAGATGTGCACGTCGCCGGGCAGCGTCGACACCGCGTTGTGCAGATCCTCGGCCCTCGGGCCGTCGAGCAGGCCGGGTCGCGCGGCGACCGCATCGGCGATCCGGGTCACCGCCTGCAGATTGGCCTCGATCAGCCACTTGGCATAGCTCGACGCGACGAAGACGGCGCTCGTCGCCTTGACCGCCGCCGCCTCCCTGGCGTCGCGATGACTCTGCCACATCGACAAGCCGAGCAGAAGCATCACCAGGAGAACGACCAGCACCAAGACGGCGACGATCGACACCAGTGCGCGACGGGTAGCGAAGAACGACGGCAACGACCGATCGCTGCGTTCGGGGGTATCTGATGGCAGGCTCGGTCTCGACACGGCTCCCCCAACAGGCTCTGCGAGCAATTGCCGGCAACTGGCATGAACGGCGGCGAATTCGTGTCTCCGGGCCGCCTGAGCCATGCCGGCGAACGCCTCGTCCACAGGCGACGGATCAGACGCCCCCTCGTCCAGTTTATTGCCTATACGACAGCAAGCTGCAACCATTGATCGTGTGGCGGCCTCTGCCATGGCGACGCGGCTGCTCCAGGGTTGGTAAGGCAGTCCCCTTATGCTTCTATTGCTCGCGAGGCCATGTCGGCCTCGCCAGGACCAGGGCCAGCGAGAGCCTCGCCTCTGGGCCGGTTTCGCCCGCTGGGAGGGGCCTTTCGATGTCGGATCGACTTGAGCCAATAGTCGCCATCGGCGCCTCTGCCGGGGGGCTGCAGGCGCTCGAGGAGTTCTTCGGCGGGATGCCGAAACAGCCGGGCCTGGCGTTCGTCGTGGTGACCCACCTGGCAGCGAACCGCGACAGCCATCTGGCCGAGATCCTCGCCCGCTTTTCCGATCTGACGGTGGTCAACGCCGAGGACGGCGCCGAGCTGCGGCCCGACCATGTCCACGTGCTCCCGCCCGGGCACGCGATGGGCGTTCGCGGCGGGCGGCTCGCGGTCTGGCAGCATCCGGGGCCGGATCGGCTGCACCATCCGATCGACTACTTCTTCGGCGAGCTCGCCCAGGACCAGGGCGAGAACGCGGTCGGCATCGTCCTCTCGGGCACCGGCACCGACGGCACGTTGGGTCTGCGCGCGATCAAGGAGGCGGGCGGCCTGACGCTGGCGCAAGGGGGCGACGGCTCGGTGCCGGCCTACGACGCCATGCCGGGCAGCGCCATCCTCGGCGGCGGCGTCGACCTCGTCGTGCCGGCGCAGGAAATGCCGATGCGGATCATCGAGATCCTGAAGATGCCGCCGGCTGAAGCCCCGGACAGCGCCGATACGCTCACCCGCCGGCAGACGAGCGAGATCCATGCGCTGCTGCAGGAGGCGTCGGGGCACGATTTCAGCGGCTACAAGTCCAACACCTTCGGCCGCCGGGTCGCCCGGCGGATGCAGATCACCCAGATCGCCTCGCCGGACGACTATATCGCCCGGTTGCGCACCGACCAGCAGGAGCGGCACCGCCTGTTCCTCGGCCTGCTGATCAGCGTCACCGGCTTCTTTCGCGATCCGGAGGCGTTCGACGCGCTCGCGGCGGTGCTGCCGAAATTGACGGCGGACAAGCCGGCGGAAGAGGAGCTCCGGGTGTGGGTGCCGGGCTGCGCCACCGGCGAGGAGGTCTATTCGATCGCCATGCTGCTGCGCGAGCATCT
>SLRI01000216.1 GCA_007131045.1 Rhodospirillales bacterium | reverse complement strand
GGTCGTGCCGCTCCTCGGGGTCGGTCTCGAGGTCGAACAGCTGGACGCTGTTGCCGGCCGGGTACCAGATCAGCTTGTGGCGGCCGTCGTGCAGCATGCGACTCGCACCGGCCGTCTCGAGGCAGTCGCCGTAGAGCTCGCTGCGGTGGCTCTGGCCCAGCATGTCGATGCCGTCGCAGCTCTGCGGCACGGCGAGCTCGGCGAGGCCGAGGAGTGTCGGCATGACGTCCTGCAGGCCGACGAGGCGGGTGTCGGTGGTGCCGACCGCGATGCGCGGATGGCCGGGTGGCCCCGCCAGGATCATCGGCACGTTGGCGGAGCGCTCGTAATAGGTGCGCTTGGCGAAGAGGCCGAAATCGCCCAGCATGTCGCCGTGGTCGGCGGCCACCATGATGACTGTCTCGTCCAAGAGCCCCTCTTCGCGGAGCGTGCCGAGAACGATGCGGAGCTGGTGGTCGATATGGGTGCAGAGCGCATAGAAGGCCCGGCGGATCTCGGCCACGACCTCGGGGCGCAGCGTCGGGTAGAAGTCGCGGATCATCCTGAGCGCCCGTGGCAGCCGCTCGGGGTCGCCGGCCCAGTCGGCGTCGAGCGCCGCCTCGATCTCGAACGGGCGATAGAGGTCGAGATAGCATTGTAGCGGCACCAGCGGCGGATGCGGGTGGGTGTAGGAGAGCATCCAGAACGCCGGCCGGGTCGGGTCGCGCCGCTTGATCTGCCGGCACATCTCGGTCGTCGCCCAGTTGGTGACGTGGCAGTCCTCGGGCAGGTGCCAGGGGCGGTATTGGTAGTCGTTGTTGTTCATGCCGTGCAGGAACTGCTGGCCGGCGAAACCGCGCGACGCGAGGTAGCGGTCGTGGTCGTCCACCGTGCCGAGATGCGGCCGGCCCTCCTCGGCGAGCAGCACGTCGTCGAAGCCGATCCGGTCGCGCGGCGGGTAGACGTGCAGCTTGCCGACGGCCAGCGCCTGGTAGCCGCCGTCCCTGAAGCACTGGGCGATGGTCGGCAGCTCCGGCATTCGGTTGACCGTGCCGAAGATGCGGTCGCCGTGGGTGCGCGTGGTCGTGCCGGTCATCAGCGTGCGCCGTGCCGGAATGCAGATCGGGCACTCGCTGTAGGCACGGCTGAAGCGCATGCCCATGGCCGCCAGGGCGTCGAGCGTCGGGGTGAGGATCACCGGATGGCCGGCAGCACCGAGCAGCGGGCCGGGCCACTGGTCGACGAGGACGAGGAGGACGTTGGGGCGGGTGGTGGTCATGGGGTGCACCGATAGTGTTCTTGAACGATCGTGGTGCTACCGCCATTGATCGCTCGAGCACGCCACGGGAGGCAAGAACGATGGAGACTGTCAGCATCAGCCGATTGAAGACCGAATTTGCCGCCTACAGCAAACGTGCAGCCAACGGCGAAACCTTCATCATTACCCGTTACGGCAAGCCGTTGTTCCGCTTGGCGCCACCGGAGAGGCCGCGCTACGACTATCTCAATTCGGGCATCGTCGGCGGCGACCCGGCCGAGTGGACAGCCCCGCCGTTCACCGATGAAGAACTCGAATCTTTCGGTGTCGCCTAGCGCGCCCTGATCGCCTCGACGCTCACGCTGACCGCCGCGATCGTCTCCTTCGACCGGCAACTCGCCCGCTACGAAGGCGTCGACCTCCGCTGGCACTGACCTCGCCTCGTGCCGCATGACGGCTGCCTCCCCGGCCGGTGTTCTTGCTCTTCGGCATATTGACAAGATGTCGCGGGTTTGATCAAGTGGGGAAGTGCCCCGATAACCTTTGGTAATCGCAAGGGCCGGGAGCGGGAGGCAGCAGGAAGGCGCATCCCTTGGAACTGCGCGACATCGACTATTTTCTGGCGGTCGTGGCCGAGCGCAGCATGCGCGCCGCGGCCAAGCGGCTCGGCCTGACCCAGCCGGCGCTGACCAAGGCTATTCGCCGACTCGAAGAGGAGGTGGGCGCGCAGTTGCTCGATCGGGACGCCCGCGGCGTGGCGCTCACCGTCTACGGCCGCTCGTTCCTGCGCCACGCCCGCTCGCTGCAGGCCGGCATGACCGAGGCCTCGTCCGAGATCCGGGCCCTCGCCGCCGGCACCGCCGGGCTGGTGCGCATCGGCGCCGGGCCGCGCTGGCAGCAGCGGCTGCTGCCCGAGGCCATCCGCCGCTTTCGCCGCGACCGTCCGGACGTCCAGCTCGCGGTCGTCGGTGGCGCCGACGACGTGCTCAAGGAGCAGCTGAGCGCCGGCGAGCTCGACTTCATCGTGGCCTCGATCCCGGAAGGCACCGAGTTTCCTGCCCTCGAGGGCCAGGGGCTGCTCGCCGACGAGTACCGGGTGGTGGGCGACCAGGATCACCCGCTGCGCCGAAAGCCGCAGCCGACGCTCGCCGATCTCTTCGACTATCCCTGGGTCCTGCCCAACCCCAAGACCTATCTGATGGCCCGCTTCGAGGCGATTTTGCGCGCCCACGGCCTCAGCCCGCCGCGGCCGATGATCGAGACGGATCTGCCGACCATGCGCTTTGCGCTGATGCGCGGCTCGGAACTCTTGAGCGTTCACATCGTGGGCCAGCTCCGGGCCTTCCGCGAGACGCGGATTCGGCCGATCGAGATCGAGGAAGCCTGCTGGCACCGTCCCTCGGGCCTGATCCGAAGACGCGGCGTCGAGCCCAATCCCGCGGCCGAAGCGCTGATGCGCATCGTCGAGGAACTCGCCCTGCTGGAGTCACCGACAGCGGAGACGACCGAATCCGTCGCCGCCTGACGACGCGGCGCCGACCAACGACAACGACAACAGGAGGCTGAAGATGCGAACCAAGACCAAGACGACGGCACTGCTCTGCGGTGCATCGGTGCTCGCGGCCGGCATGGCGATGGCGAGCGCGGCCCAGGCCGACTGGCCCGAGCGGCCGATCCGGGTGATCGTGCCCTTCGGCCCCGGCGGCACCTCGGATCAGGTGACCCGCACCTTCCAGATCGCCATTCAAGAGAACGACCTCTTGCCGCAGCCGATCAACGTGCTCAATGTCGGCGGCCACTATTCGGTGGGTGCGCGCCAGGTCATGGAGGCCGAGCCCGACGGCTACACCTTCCTCACCCTGCACATCGCCCTCATGGGTGGCGAGGCCGGCGGCATGCTCGATTTCGGCTACCGCGACTTCGAGCCCGTGGCCACCACCGGCCAGTTCTGCCTCACCCCGGTGGTCAGGAAGGACAGCGGCTTCGACACGGTGGACGACCTCCTGGCCAAGGCGGCCGAAGAGCCGGACACGCTGCTATTCGGTGCCAATCTCGGGGCGATCAACCACATGGCCGGGATCATGCTGCAGAACAGCGAGCCGGGTGCGGAGTTCCGCTTCGTCCAGATCGGCGGCGGTGCCGAGAACTTCACCGCACTCACCGGCGCGCAGACCAACGTCTCGGTCCTCTCGGCCGCCGAGGTGATCAACTTCACTAAGCTGCCCGACGGCAGCGACAACCCAGAGGCCCAGATCAAGCCGCTCGCTTATACCGGCCCCGAGCGCAACGCCAAGCTGCCTGACCTCCCCACCCTCACAGAGCTCGGCCGCGACGTCGAATTCTGTGTCGACAGCTGGTGGTTCGCGCCCAAGGGCACGCCGGCCGAGGCCATCGAGGGCTTCGCCGCCGCGCTCGAGGCCGCAGCCGAGACCGACGCGATCCAGACCTTCTATGCCGATCGCACCTTCGGCCCGGTCTTCCTCAAGGGCGACGAGCTGCAGGCCAATCTGGACGAGACCTGGGAGCGGATCGAGCCCGTGGCCAAGCAGGCGGGCCAGCAATAAGAACAGTGTCGGGCCCGACGAAAAGTCGGGCCCGAGCTATCCCGCGGAGGGGATGAAGACGTGAACGAGCGGATCGACCCGCGCGTCGAGATCGGCGTGGCGCTGATGCTGATCCTGATCGCATCGCTGGCGCTCTTCGGTGCCAAGGATCTGCCGCCCGGCCGGTTCGAGCCCTTGGGCTCGGCCCCGGTGCCGCGGGCCGTCGCCGGCATGATCCTGCTCTTGTCGCTCTGGATCATCGTCCGCGCCTTGATCGACAAGCGGCCGATCGCGACCGCCGCCGCCGACCGCTACCTCGATGCCGGGGCGGTGCTGCTCCTCACCCTCCTGTTCGTGGCCGCCATGCACTACCGGCTCGCCACCTTCGCCATCCTGACGACGCTCTATCTCACGGCGACCATCGGCTTTCTCGTCCGTTTTCGAAGACACCAGCTGCCCTGGGTGATCGGCATCGCCGCCGCCACCGGCTTCGGCTTTCAGTACGTCTTCACCCGCGTCTTCGTCGTCGACTTGCCGGGGCTGTAGGCGATGGAAGGTGTCCTCACCGGGCTCATGGGCGGGCTCGCCATCGTCTTCACGCCCATGGGCTTCTTCTACGTCGCACTGGGCACCATCCTCGGTATTTCGGTGGGTGCCATCCCAGGCCTCTCGGGTGCGATGCTCATCGCGCTGACCCTGCCGCTCACCTATTACATGCCGGCCACAGACGCGATCGTGCTCTTGATCGGCATGTATGTGGGCTCGATCACCGGCGGGCTGATCACCGCCACGCTGCTGCGCATGCCGGGCACGCCGTCGAACGTGATGACCACCTTCGACGGCTACCCGATGGCCCGCGCCGGCAAGCCCGGCCGGGCTCTGGGCCTCGGCATCGCCGCATCCTTCGCCGGCGGCATCATCTCCTGGTGGTTCCTCCTGCTGCTCGCCAAGCCGCTCTCGATCTGGGCCACCCGGTTCGGCCCGTTCGAGTATTTCACGCTGATCTTGATGGCCATGGTGCTGATCGCCTCGGTCAGCCAGGGCAGCCTGGTCAAGGGGCTGATCGCAGGGCTCCTGGGCATGCTGGTCTCGATGCCGGGAATCGATCCCTCCTCGGGCATGCCGCGGCTGACCTTCGACCAGCACCAGATGACCAGCGGGCTGAAGCTCCTGCCGGTGCTGATCGGCGTCTTCGCGGTGAGCCAGATCATCAGCGACGTGCTCGACATCGGCCGCAAGATCGAGCGCGTCGAATCGGCCAAGTCAGGGATCATGATCAAGGCGAGGGACTGGTGGCGCTACGGCGGCAACATGCTGCGCTCGGGCCTGATCGGCACCCTCGTCGGCATCCTCCCCGGTGTGGGCGCCTCGATCGGCTCGGTCATCGCCTATACGACCGCCAAGAACGTCTCGAAGACCCCGGAGCAGTTCGGCAAGGGCTCCGAAGAAGGCATCGTGGCCTCCGAGACCGCCAACAACGCCACCGTCGGCGGTGCGCTGATCCCGCTGATCGCCATGGGCATCCCGGGCTCGGTGATCGACGCCATCCTGATCGGCGCCTTGATGATCCACTCGATCCAGCCGGGCCCCACCCTCTTTATCACCAATCCGGACGTGGTCTACGCGATGATCGCGGCCTGCCTGATCGGCAACATCATCATGCTGGCCGTGATGACCGGGTCGGTGAACTGGGTGGCCAAGCTCGCCTACATCCCCAGAACCTACCTCCTGCCGATCATCATCGTCTGCTGCGTGATCGGCGCCTTCGGCCTCGACAACGTGATGTTCGACGTCTGGGTGATGCTGGTCTTCGGCGTCATCGGCTTCCTCCTCGAGCGCGCCCGCTACCCCCTGGGCCCCTTCGTCATCGGCTTCGTCCTGGCCCCGTTGATGGAATCCAAGCTCCGCACCGGCCTGATGATGACCGCAGGCTCGATCACCCCCATCTTCACCCGCCCGATCGCCGCCACCTTCCTCGTCATCGCCATCGTCCTCCTGGTCTGGCCGCTGATCGGTGAATGGCGTAGGCGGCGGGCTGAAGCGGCTGGAGTGGCAGGGTAGATGGCGGGGAGGCACGCTCCCCCCTCGACTTGAAGCGTAAGATGGCGGGGAGGCAGTGCCTCCCCGCCGGCCCCACCGGTTTTTTTTTGCGGTCGTGATGGTTAGGCGATTGGCGCGAGATTGGAGACGCGGTGGAAAGTGGCGTGCCATGGTGGCGGTCGAGCGCCGGAGGTGGGATTCTCGCTCGCGTGTCGGGCAGACTAAGGGGCAAGGACGGTGAGATCGAGCAGCCGCGCCGCATCGGCCATCCGCCGGTCATAGGTGGCGAGGCTCAGCTGAGCACGTTGTCGGGTAAGATAGACAGCTGTGGCGAGGTGAAGCGCGTCGAGTGTGCGGACGGCTACGGGAAATGGCTGCTCGGCCCTCGCAAGTACGGCCGGCGATAGCGCCACCAGCGCGCTGCGGTCCAAGAGGTCGCCCGCCGAAGCCATCACTTCCGCGCCCATCCCATAGGCATGCAGGCGACTGATTACCTCGTACTGCAGGAGCCGACTGCTGACGAGGTCATCCTGCCAAAGTTCGGTTCTGGGCGAACGATCCTCGACGAGAAGGGTGGCCAAAACAATCGAGCTGTCGAGATAGATCACCGGTCGGTGCGGTCGGCGTCGAGATCGGCTAGGAGTTCCTCGAGCTTCATGGTCCCACGTCCGAGCCTTGGTGGGGCGCCCGACTTGGCCGGTGGTGTCGCGATGCCGCGCGAGATCAGGTCCTCGAGCACCGGGTCGGCGACCGCCGCGGCTGGCGCGTCGCGAGGTGCCGTCAGTTCGGCCACGATCCTGTCACGGTCCATCACGAGCACACGCTCACCCGAAGCCGCCAGCCGCACATAGGCCGACAATCGATTCCGCAACTCACGCATGCCAACAGTATGCATCTCGCTACCCTACCGCCCAGCACCGACCGCTGCAACAAACGCCGACTCCAAAGTACCGGAGGGGCGCGGGGAGGCCCTGCCTCCCCGTACTTCTCTACTGTCTATATCAACGTCGACAACCGCCCCGTGCCATCGAAGTCCAGCTCCCGCGCTGGCGTAGCCTGATCGAGCTCTTCGAGCAGCGCTGTCGAGACCAGCACCTCGTCGAGGTCCAGTGTGTTCTTGATCTGGCAGTAGCGGACCGCTTCGGGGTCTTTTGCCCAGCTGGTGAGGACCAGGGCCTGGATGGTCTCGCGCTCGGTGGGCAGGACGATCGGGATGCGGGCCTTTTCGCTGATCGCGGCGGTGATCGCGTTCTGGTACATGGCGACGAGGTCGAGGGCGTTGGCCGTCTCCAGCGGGATGTAGTCGGCGAGGCCGATGCCGATGGCGTTGCCGTGGGTCGCCTGGGTGAGGCGGAGCACGGCGAGCTTGCTGATCAGGATGTGGTCGGGGTTGGCGATGCCGCGCAAGTCGGTTCGGCCGGTCACCGCGTAGTCCATGCCGGCGCCGCTGATCTCCTTGCCGATCTCCTCGACCAGGAGCGCGTCGAGCTGGCGGAACGGCAGCCGGGCGAGCAGCGATTTCGCCCGTTGCAGCAGGCGCTGGTCGGCGGCAGCGAAGTCGGGCGGGGCCACGGCCTCGATGGTGACCAGCTCGTGCGCGGCGTTCTCGACCACGGCGAGGCCAGAGGCGAGCGGGCTCTTCGCGATGGCGATGGCGGCGAGGTCCGGCAGCACGTCGGTATAGCCGCCGGGGCCGAGGCGGTGGACGTTCCTCGCACCGTCCTGCTTGCCGAGCCCGACCGCGACCATCTTGCTGAGCCCGCTCTCGATCGGCCGGTCGAAGCTGGTGTGCGACTTGACCCTAGCGATGATCACGACGGCGTCGCTCTTTGCCGCCTCGGCGTCGAAGCGGCAGGGGATGCCGCCCTTGGTTCGGCCGTACTCGACCGTCGCCATCGACGCGCGCACGGGTGCACCCGTGCTGGCCTCGTCGATGCCGAGCTTGGCCAGCACGCCGGCCTGGCCCTCGGCCGTGGCGCCGCCGTGGCTGCCCATCGCCGGGACGATGAAGGGCTCGTGGCCCTGTTGGCGGAGCCAGGCCACGGTGCTGCGGGCAAGCGTGGTGATCTCGGCGATGCCGCGGCTGCCAACGGCGACGGCGACCCGGCTGCCCCGTGGCAACGCCGCGAGCTCGGCGCTCTTTTGCAGTTCCGCCTGGACGGTGGCCTCGATATCGGCGATGGCGGGTGCCGTCGGTTGGCGGAGCCGCACCCGGTGGACCTTCGGCAGCACCGCCTCGGCGAGATGCGGGATGGTGACGGCGGGGAAGACGGGATTGGCCATGCCGATTGTCCGGTTGGTTCGAGACGGGGGGTATGATGCACCCATTTCGGGGTTATCGTCGAGCGTCGGGCCGGCCGGGCGTGCGCAATCTGACGCTCGTCTTGTCGGTGACCGGGCTGACCACGCCAGCGGCAAGGCGGATCGGCGCCACGCTTCGCCACGTCACGGCACTCGGCACGAGCTTCGGGTCGGGCATGCTCGGCCGTGACCGCGAGGTGCACCGCGCAGCACTCGTCGGCATGGCCCGTCACCCGAATGTCGGCGGCGTGGTGGTGATCGGCGCCGACCCGCCGGTGGTCGAGGCGGTGGGCGCCGCCGCCGAGGCCGCCGGGAAGGAGGTGGCGGCGATCAGCCTCGACGATTGCGGCCACGACGTGCTGACGCTGCAGGACCGGGCGATCCGCGCCGCGGCCGACATCGTCCACCGCCTGTCGCGCCAGCAGCGCGAAGAGTTTCCGGCCAGCGACCTCCTGCTCGGCCTCGAATGCGGCCGCTCCGATCCGAGCTCCGGCCTCGTCGCCAACCCGCTGGTCGGTGCCCTGGTCGACCGGCTGGTCGATGCGGGCGGCACGGCCGTCTTCGGCGAGACCACCGAATGGATCGGGGCGGAGGTCCCGCTCGAGGCCAAGGCTGCCGATCCGAACGTGGCTGCCGAGCTTCGCGCGGCGGCGGCGCGACGCGAGGCGATGGCGGTGGCCGGCGGCATCGATCTCACCTGGAACAACCCGTCGACGACCAACATCCGGGCCGGGCTCTCGAGCATCGAGGAGAAGTCCCTGGGTGCCATCGCCAAGGCCGGCAGCCGGCCGATCCAGGGCGTCGTGCCTTATGGCGAGGCGCCGCCCGGGCCGGGCGTGTGGGCCATGGACGCCCCGGCCTATGCGCCGGAATCGCTGACCGGCTTCACGTGCGCCGGCTGCAGCATGGCGCTCTTCACCACCGGGGTCGGCAACAGCTATGTCAGCGCCCTGATGCCGACCATCAAGCTCACCGCCAACCCGGCGACCGCCGGCCGCGTCACGCAGCAGATCGACCTCGACGCCAGTGCCGTCTTCGCCGGGCGGGAAACGCTGGAGGCCGCCACCGAACGGCTCGGCGCGCACCTTCTCGAGGTGGCCTCGGGCGCGCTCACCTGGGGCGAGATCCTGGGCGAGGGCGACGAGGTGATCAGCCGCATGGGTGCCGTGCTTTGACGGCCCGCAGCGCCCTCCGCCTGCAGCCCGGCGACAATGTCGCCACGGCGCTGCGCGACCTCGCGGCCGGCGAGGTGGTCGAGCTCGACGGTTTGCGGATCAGGGTCGGAGAACCCGTGCCACTCTGCCACAAGCTGGCGCTCGCTGACCTCGCGCCCGGTGACGCCGTGCTCAAGTACGGCCAGCCGATCGGTGTCGTGACGGCGGCGGTGGCGGCGGGTGGCCACGTTCACGTGCACAACATGCAAAGCGCGCGCGGCCGGGGGATTGCCCACGAGCCGCAGGTTCTCAGCCCTCGGTGACGTCGAAGCGGGCGAGGACGGCGAGATCGATGGTGATGCCGAGCCCGGGACCTTCGGGCAGGCGGAGCCGGCCGCCCGCGACCTCGGGCGGGCTCTCGAGATGGGCGAAGAGCGGGTTGGGCTTGGCGTCCATCTCGACCAGATCGACGTCCGGGCGTGCGGCCGCCAGCTGGGCGCTGGCATAGAGGCCCACCGGGCCGCCGTACATGTGCAGGGCCACCTTCTTGCCCGCTTGCCGGCCCATGGCGCAGAGCCGGCCGCCCATGCTGATGCCGGCCGTCTTGGTGATGTCGGGCTGCACCCAGTCCGGGTCGATCTCGGCCAAAAGCGTCCTGAAGCCCGCCTCGCCGTAGCTGTTCTCGCCCATCGCCAAGGGCGGCCGGCTGGCTGTGCCGTGCCACCTCTGGTAGGCATCGCTGTCATCGACGGGGAAGGGCTCCTCCAGCCAGTCGAGCCTTGCCGCTACCAGGACGTCCATGATGCCCATGAGGCTCTCCGGCGTCTGGCCCTGGCTCGCATCCATCATCAACGACCGGCTGCCGGCCGCCGCCCGCGCCTCGGGCAGCCAGCGCCGGCCCGTCTCGGTCGCCGCCGGCAGCTTGACCTTGAAACGGCTGTGGCCCTTGGCGGCCATGGCCTCGATCATCTCTGGCCGGTCGATCGGCAGGTTGGTGGCATAGACCGGCACGCTGCCTTTGGCGTCCGCCGCCAGGATGCGGCGCAGCGCCTGGCCTTCGGCCCTGGCATGGGCGTCCCAAAGGGCGATGTCGATCCCGGCCAGCGCCTGCTGGAAAGGGCCGATCGCGCCCATCTGGTTGGCCAGCCCGCGCATCGCCCGGGCGAGGTCGGTGTGCAGCCGCGCCGGATCGTCGAGCGTCTCGCCCAGGAGCGCGGGGCGGACCACCCGGCGCAGGATCTCCACCCGCTCGGGGCAGCCCCAGGGCGGGAAGTTGGCCCAGACCTCGCCGATGCCGGTGATCCCGTCTTCGAGGCGGACCAGCACCAGGAGGTTGTG
>SLRI01000076.1 GCA_007131045.1 Rhodospirillales bacterium | reverse complement strand
CGCGTCGAAGAAGAACGCCTGGGCCAAGGGCTCGATCGCCCCGCGGACGGTGGTCTGCCGGCCGATGACATAGCCGGGCACCGTGGCGTCGAGCTCGCCCGTATCGAGATCGTCATTATCGAGACCGGCGCGGCCGCAGAGATCGCCGACGATGGTCGCGAGGTTCTCGCCACCGCCGCCGCCCCGACCGAGGAACAGCCGGGCCCAGCCACTGCCGGTGCGGACCAGAAGCGTGTCCGACACCGCGTCGTAGAGCTGGGCGCCGCCCTCGTTGACCGCGGTGGGCCAGGTCTCGTCGCTGACGACCGTCCCGGTGGCCGTGTCGAGCCGGATCACCCGATCGCCGCGCATCAGCGCCCAGCGCTGGCCCAGAAGGCGGCTCTGGCCGAAGAACGGACCTTCGAAGTTGATCTTGCTCGGCACCGTGGTCTTCCAGACGATGCCGGCATCCTCGCGCCACTTGACGGTATAGATCGCCCCGGCCGACCCGCTGTGCGAAACCCGGATCTGGAAGATCACCCCGTCGTCGGTAGCATCCCATGTCAGCCCGCCGGCCGGATCCCAGAACCCGGTCGCGCCGGGCTCGATCTCGGCCGGGCTGAAGCTCGCCACCTTCTCGAAGCTCACACCAAGCGTCTGGCCGGTGAGCAGGTCGTAGTGGGCGGAAGCTGCCACCCGGATGCGGTAGAGGCCGAGACTGCTGTGGCTGCTACCGGTGCCGCTGCCGAGCAGCCAGCCTTCGCCGACACCCTCGGTGACGGCACCACCGATCACGCCCCTGACCCGGAGCTCGTCCACGGTCCGCCCGGCACCCCAGACATACGTCATGCCATCGGCGCGGAGCAGCCCGATATCGTCGAACAGCGAGCCGGTGAGCAGAAAGTCCACCCGGCCCGACGCCCCATAGGCCGAGACCATGCCGAGCCAGGTCGCCGTGACAAACCGCGTGGTGGTGTTGGTGAGCCCGATATTGGTGAAGCCGAAGCGGCCCACCTCCTTCAGGGCGTCGGGCTCGACCCGGATGATCGGCCGGGAGTTGCCGGAGCCGACGGTGAGGTAGAGATGGCTGTCACGGCCGCAGAACAGGCTGGCTGGGGACTGCCGCGGGGTGACGTCAGTGACGTCGGTCATCCGCGCCTGGCGATCCTCGCGCATGGTGCGCAGATCGAAGCGGCGGAGGCCGGCCGTGGCGGGATCGCTGCCGCCGGCGAGGAACCAGCCATGGCCGCGCCGCCAGTCAATGGCGAGCTCGTCGATCTGGTAGCCGGTGAACAACCCCCCTTCGCCGCTCGTGATGAAGTCCAGCAGCTGCCAGGGCTGCGCCGCCTCGCGATGGAAGGTGAGCTCGGCGGTGAGATTGGGGATGCGGTTGCCGAAATCGGCCAGCGGCAGGTCCTCGAACACCAGATAGCAGAGCCCGCGATGCGCCGGTGCCCTGCCCTCGCCCACATGCGCCTCGATCAGCGGATCGGGCAGCTGGGTCTCGCTGCCGGGATGAAAGCGAAAGCGCAGGCCCTTCTTGACCACCTCCGGGCTCACCCCGGACTTGTCGTAGAGCAGCTTGCCGTCGGCCCAGATGCGCAGCACGTCCTCGGCAGGGCCCTCGGCAAACGCAATGGCGAGCGACGCGAAATAGGCGTAGCTCACCGCGGTCTGCCTGGGCCCGCCGCCACCCTTGCCGCCGGCGCGCGTGCGGGTGACGTTCTGCCGCTCGGTGATCCCGGACGACCAGATCAGGTTGCCGGCGAGGCGGATGGTGCCGTAGGCCACGGCGATGGGCGCCCCGTAGGCGGAAGAGGTGACGGTCAGATCACCCAGCCTGGGCCCCTCGACCCGGCTGTCCTGGCTCTGGCCAGGAAACAGCAAGTTGCCGACCGCGGCACCGGCGAGCCAGCCGGCAGCCGGGCCGACGCCAAGCGCCGTGCCCAGCGCAGCACCGCCGGCAGCGACGAGAATGGCCATGGGCGAGGTCTCAGGCGGTGATGGACGGCGCGCGAAAGCGGAAGGCGAGCTTGACCTTCAAGGGCCACTCGCCGGCAAAGGGCTCCTCGATCACCTTGCGCCGGAGCGCATGGGCGTGGAGCAGATGCGGCACCCCGTGCTTCTCCGTCAGAAAGCCGCAATGGCAGGGATAGGCGGCATCGGCGAAGACCAGCACGTCGCCGGGCGCGGCCTCGGGCAGCGGCAGCCCAGCCATGGCGGCTCTGAAGTGCTGGACGAAGCCCTGGCCCTCGGGTCGCCTGCCGTAGGCGGAGGTGTCGTAGTCGGCGAGGCCGAGCCCGCGGCCGACCAGGACCACGAGCCCGGCGCAGTCGACGCCCTGGCGGGTGCGCCCCTGGTGCCGCCACGGCACGCCGAGCCAGGCGCGGGCGGCAGCGACGATGGCGTCTGGGTCAGCTGGCATCTGGGTAGGTCGCTAAGAGGTCAGCGCCGGGCACGTAAGGCTCGCCCCGGAAGTTCAGGACGTTGGCGAAGCGCTCGACGCAGGTGTCGAGGCGCTTGTCGCAGCCGGGATGAACGCGGAAGGTATGGCCGGTCTCGATGGCGTAGCGCACCGGCAGCAGCAGCTCGATCGTGCCCGTCGCCTGCGTCCAGCTCTTCACTTCGATCGCCCGGCCGGCGTTGAGCCCGGTCTCCCAGGTGAGCACGCCGCCGGCGAACCAGCCGTCGATG
>SLRI01000371.1 GCA_007131045.1 Rhodospirillales bacterium | reverse complement strand
GTCGGCTATCCCGAGAGTGGTGACCCGGTCGAATTGGCGGAGCCGCTCTGGGACAAGGCGATGGCGGTCAACGTCAAGGCCGCCTTTCTCGCCTGCAAGCACGTGCTGCCGATCATGGAGGCGGCGGGCGGCGGCGCTATCGTCAACACATCGTCGCTCGCCGGCATCCGCTTCAGCGGCTACGACAACTGCTCTTACTATGCCGCCAAGGCGGCGCTCAACCAGTTCACCGCGCATCTCGCGGTCCAGTATGCGGCCAAGAACATCCGGGTCAACGCGGTGCTGCCCGGCTACATCGACACGCCCTTGATCTATACCCGCATCAAGGGGCGCTACGATACGGCCGAGGCGATGATCGCCGACCGCAATGCGCGGGTGCCGATGCAGCGCATGGGCACGGCGTTCGACGTCGCCAAGGCAGTGCTGTTCCTGGTCTCCGACGATGCCGCCTACATCACCGGCGTGCTGCTGCCGGTCGACGGTGGCCTCAGCTGCACTTCCGTCTGAGGGGCCGGCATGCCTGAAAGTCCAGCATGAACGCGCGCATCGGCCTGATCCACGCGGTCCGCGTCTCCATCGGCCCGACCGACGAGGCGTTCGAGCGGCTGTGGCCGGCAGCTCGGCTGCAGCACCTCCTCGACGACTCGCTGGCCCCCGATCTGCACGCGGGCGGCGGCATCACCCCGGCGATCAATCGCCGCTTCGTGCGCCTCGCGGGCTACCTCGCCGACTGCGGCGCCGACGGCATTCTCTACACCTGCTCGGCCTTCGGCACCGCCATCGAGATCGCCCGGCGAACGGTCGACCTGCCGGTGCTCAAGCCGAACGAGGCGATGATCGAGGAAGCGGTCGCCGGTGCCGGGCGCATCGGCCTGCTCGCCACGGACGAGGCCGCCATCCGCTCGATGGTGCCGGAGATCGAGGCGCTGGCGGCAGCACGAGGGCGCCGCGTCGACATCCACACCGCCTGTGCCCCGGCCGCGATGGCAGCGCTGCGTGACGGCCGCCCAGAGGCGCACGATGCTGCGGTGGCTGATGTGGCCCGGGAGCTGCCGATGGATTGCGACGTCGTCGTCCTGGCCCAGTTCTCGATGGCGCGCGCCCGGCCACTGGTCGAGGCGGCACATTCGGGGCGGGTGCTGACCAGCCCGGATTCGGCCGTGCGGCGCCTGCGCGAGTTGGTCGACCAGCAGAGGATCGGGAGCCGTCCATGAATCTCCACCACATGCTGCGGGCGCGCGCCGAGCGCGACGGCCCGGTGCGCATCGCGTTGCTCGGCGCCGGCCGGTTCGGCACCATGTACCTCGCCCAGGCGCGGCAGACGCCGGGCATCCACGTCGCCGGAATCGTCGATCTCGACGCCGGGCGCGCGCGCGCCGCCTGCCGGCGGGCCGAGTGGCCAGAGGAGCAGCTCGGCGCCACCTCGCCAGCCGATGCCATGACCACCGGCCGGACCTGGATCGGCGAGGATGCCGCAGCACTGATCGCCACGGAAGGCGTCGAGATCGTCGTGGAGGCCACCGGCGATCCGCTGGCCGGCATCAGCCACGCCCAGCTCGCGATCGCGCACGGCCACCACGTGATCATGGTCACCGTCGAGGCGGATGTGCTGGTCGGGCCGCTGCTGGCGCGCGAAGCCGAGCGTGCCGGCCTCGTCTATTCGCTCGCCTACGGCGACCAGCCTGCGCTCATCGTCGAACAGGTCGACTGGGCGCGCACCTGCGGCTTCAAGGTGGTGTCGGCCGGCAAGGGCACCCGCTATTTGCCGTCGTTCCACGCCTCCACGCCGGAGACGGTCTGGGAGCATTACGACATCACCCCCGAGCTCGCCGCCCGCGGCGGCATGAATCCGAAGATTTACAACAGCTTTATCGACGGCACGAAATCCTCGATCGAGATGAGTGCCGTGTGCAATGCCACGGGCCTGCGGGCACAGCCCGACGGGCTCGCCTTCCCCCCTGCCGCCTGCGAGCAGCTGGCCGAGATCTGCAAGCCGCGCAGCGCCGGGGGGACGCTCGCCGACGAGGGCGTGACCGAGGTGGTCTCGTCGCTGCGCCGCGACGGCAGCCCGATCACCAATAACCTCCGGATGGGCACCTATGTCGTCGTCGAGGCGGGGAGCGAGTACGTGCGCAACTGCATCGAGGAGCGCAACTTCCTGCCCGATTCCAGCTTTCGCTACTCGGCCCTCTACCGGCCGACCCATCTGATCGGTTTCGAGCTCGGGATCTCGATCGCCTCCGTCGCCCTCCGCCGCGAGCCGACGGGAGCACCCCGCCAGTTCGTCGCCGACGTGGTCGCCATCGCCAAGCGCGACCTCGCCCCGGGTGAGGTGCTCGACGGCGAGGGCGGCTATTGCGTCTGGGGGAAACAGATGCCCGCCGACCGCTCGCTCGCGCTCGGCGCCCTGCCGCTCGGATTTGCCGGCAACCTCGAGCTGAAGACGGCAAAAATGGCCGGCGAGCCCCTCACCTGGCAGGACGTCGAGATCGACGAGCAGGCTTCGAGCGTGCGCACGCGCCGGACCATGGAGGAGCTTTTTTCACCGCAGGCTGGAGTGGGCCCCTTGGGCCGGACAGAAATCAGGCGGCGGTTTTGACCGTGGGACGGGTGTTGTGCGCCTCGAACTGCTCCGGGCTTAGATAGCCGAGCGCCGAGTGGAGGCGCTCGGCGT
>SLRI01000496.1 GCA_007131045.1 Rhodospirillales bacterium | reverse complement strand
CCTCGCATGCCACCGGCTCCGCGCCGACCATCTGGTAGACGGCGGCGGTGGCGACCTGACCGCAGGGCCATTCGTGATCGTCGAGCCCGCAGAGCTGGCGTCCCTCGGGGGCATCGATCCCGATCAAGCGGACCCGGGTATCGTCGACGACGAAGGTATCGGCATCGAGCACGGTGGCGACGCCTTCGAGCACGGCCCGCTCGCCGGGCTCGGCGCGCAGCCCGACACAGGCGATCCCTTCGTCCAGGATGTCACCGATCCGGCCGCGGCCGATGCCGTAAATGGTAGTCAGTGACGCCACCGCGGGCCAGGGCCGCCCCGCCTCGATGGCGCGAGCGCGGGTGTCGTCGATATGCGCGATTTCCTGCAGCCGCTCGAATGCATCCGCATTGATGTCGATGCAGCCGGCCCACGCGCCGCTCGCCACGAGCCACGCCAAAGCGGCCGTTGCCACCACCCGCACGTTTCATCCCTCCCGGCCGCTTCGGCCGTCGTCTTGGTCGACCGCGGGGGCCGACGACGAAAGGGTGGCGCAACGGCCAGGCGGCGTCCAGCCCGCGCAGCGCGCGAAACGATGATCGAGAGGTGAGGGGGAGGCAGCGACTGGTCGGAGTGGCAGGATTTGAACCTGCGGCCCCCGCCTCCCGAAGACGGTGCTCTACCAGGCTGAGCTACACTCCGACGGTGGCGGAGAGATAGGCGAAACGGACGCCTGCTGCAAGCGGTCTCAGCAATGCGCCGGCTGCAGCCTAGGCTCGAGGCAGGGCGTCGATCTTGGCGGCGAGGATGAAGTCGTTCTCGTGCAGTCCGCCGATCTTGTGGGTCTGCAGCGAGATCGTGACATAGCCCCAGCCGAAGTGGATATCCGGATGGTGCTTTTCGGCTTCGGCGATCACGCCGACCGCGTTCACGAACGCCAGCGCCTGGGCAAAATTCTTGAAGCGAAAAGTCCGCTCGATGCGCTTGGCTTCGGCGGCCAGCTGCCAGTCCGGACGGTCGGCAAGGTAGCTCCGGGCGGCTGCCTCGTCCAACGGTGGAACGCCACCGCGGCAAGGCGTGCACTGCTTCTGGTCGAGGGTCTGCGGCATGACACTCTCCAACGCTGCTCGCCCAGAGATGTTGGATCGCGCCGAGCGTCGTCAACCGCTGCAGCCGTACCAGGCCGAACTGGTTCATACCGGCCGGCAGGCCGCGGAGAGGGATGGCAGGCTCCCCCTCCGCGCTCATACCCCGCTGGCCCGCTTGAAGTTCCCCCGAACCGGGCCGCTGCGGTTCCCGAGACAACCGACCGACCGTGGCCGATGGTTGTGCCCGAAACAGCGTCATTTTCGCCGTTGCGCGGCTCGGCGCATTGACCTGAATCAACGCTCGTCGGGTTCGACGGCAACAATGGTCAGTCCTTGATGTAGATCGTATTCTCCGTACCGGGGGGCGCCTCCGCCCCCGTGACGGTCACCTCGACCACCTTGTTGAGCTGCGTGATCGTGTAGCTGCTGCCGCCTCCCGGTGCCCGCAGTGTCATGCCGTCGCCGGCGACCAGCGCCACGTCCGAGTTGCTGGCCTTCATGACCTTGACCCAGGCGGCGTGGCTGCCGGGCGGGACGAGGCCCGTGGTGAACTTGATCGTGCGCAGATCGCCGCTGCCGTGGCTGACGTGGATCAGCTTGCCCATGTGGATCGCGGGCATGCCGTCCGGGTAGCCGAGATTGGAGACCTGCAGCGGATGGACGAAGGTCTTGTCCACATCGGGATCGAGATGGTGGAGGTAGACCTGGTCGTCCGGGAAGATCACCACCTCTACCATCTGATGCTGCCGCTCGATCCAGTTGCGGCCGGGCCGTGGCAGGCGAAGAGTGGCGCCGTTCGAGCCGGCGAAGAACACATCGCCCGAGCCCTGCCGGATCACCCAGAGCCGGCGGGCACCGGCACCGCTCTCGACGATTCCGCCGGGAATGGTGATGGTCCGGGCATTGGCATTGTTGACCCGAAGCACCTTGCCGAAGTCGAGTGACGAGATGGTGCGGTCGACATTGACCTCGCGCTCGGGCACCGCACCACGCTGCACGGCGACGGGCGAGTATTCTCCGTTGTTGAGCCGGCAATAGATGCCGTTGCCGAGATAGTATTCGCCGAAGGCCGGCAGGGCGCCCGGCCCGGCCGCGTAGTGCATCAGGCCGTTGACCGTGCGCACGGGCTCGGTGGTCCGCGGTCCGAGATAGAGCGGGTCGTTGATCTGCACCCGCGCCAGCTCGCCCCGAGCGTCGCCTTCGCCGTTGCCGATTTCCAGCCGGACGTCGAGCATGGGCTCGCCGGTGTCCGGATCGGCGGCGCCGATGCTGATCGGCCGGGTCAGCTTGGCCGCGTTCTTCGAGCCGATATCGACCAGCACACCGCGATAGGGGGTGTCCTGGGTGGCATGGCCGTCGGCCTTCTCCTGCGCCGGACCCTTGTTGTCGCCGGTCAGCAGCAGGACGTTCTTCTGCGGCGAGCGCAGCTGGATCGACGGCTCGCTCCAGCGGTTGAACAGCCAGGCGCCGACGAAGTAGGCGTCGCCGTCCTGCGACCGGCCGAGCTCGGGCTCGAGCCGATGATTGAGCGGCGCCATATTGTCGCAGCCGATGAAGGTCCGCTGGATGACCGAGCGGGAGAACAGCTCGTTGCTGTCCTTGTAGGTG
>SLRI01000327.1 GCA_007131045.1 Rhodospirillales bacterium | reverse complement strand
GCGGGGCTGCGGCGGACTTCGGCGAGAAAGCGCGCCATCGCCTCTGGAGCCACATCCGGTCGGAGCAGCAGCAACAGCCGCGCATCGAGGCCGCGTGCCACCGCCGCCTCGAAGGCGGCGAGCGCCAGATGGGCGCCTCTGAGCGCCAGAGGCGGGCCGAGATAGGCCACCACGGGCGGTCCGCTCTCGGCCCTCTGCAGCGCCGGATGGGCGAAGCTCGCCTGCCGATCGACCTGCGGCCGCAACAGCGGCCCGGACGGCAGGCCGAGTGCGCGATAGCGCTCCCGCCCGGCCTCGCTCAGATAGATCGGCCGGGCGGCACCCGAGCGGCGAAAGCCGCCGGCGATGAGCCGGCCGGGCAGGATCGCGTTGATCAGCGGCAGCGCCATCAGCCGTCGCTCGCGCCAGAGCTCGGCCAGACCGACACCCAGGATCTCGCCCAGCGAGAGGCGCGGGCTGGCGATCAAGAGGTCGACCGGCGCTCCCAGATCGAGCCGCGTCATGCGGGCAATGGCGAAGGCGCCGGTCACCAGATAGACCCGATCAGGCCCGATCTCGCGGCTCACGGCCTCGAGCGCCGGGCTCGGCCGGCCGCGCCGGAGCAGCGAGTCGATCGCGCGGATCGCGTAGGCCTGATCGGGACCGGCATCGGCGGGTGCGGGGTCGGTGACGTCGGTCACCAAGGTCACCTCGCGGCCGCGGGCGGCGAGCCCGGTGGCGAGGCCGTGCGCCATGTGCCAGGGCTGCCGCCGCCGCCGCTCGGCGGCGAAGCCGAAGCAGACCACGAGATCGCGCGGCCGTTCGCAATCCTGCGGCAAGGCGCTGTTCATCGCGCTCGGCCCGCGGTCATGCCGCCCGCCGCACGAGGCTCTGGTAGAGGGCGACGGTGCGCGCCGCCACGCCATCCCAGGAAAAGCGCGCCTCGACGAGGCGGCGGGCGGCTCTGGCCCGGGCCGCCGCCGCGTCCGGCGCTTCGAGCACGGCGCCGATCGCCGCCGCCAGAGCCGCCGGCGCGGGTGCGGTGACCAGGAGCGGCGCTGGCGTGGGCAGGTCGCCGACGAGACCAGTGGGGGTGGTCACCACCGGCGTGCCCACGGCCATGGCCTCGAGCAGGGTCAAGGGGCCGCTCTCGTAATCGGCTGGATTGACCAGCACGGCTGCCTGCTCGAGCGCCGTGCGCAGCGCTCGGCGGTCGAGAAAGCCCAGAAAATCCACCCGATCCGCGATACCGAGCAGCTGCGCCTGCGCCTCGAGCTTGCCCTGAAGTGGCCCCTCGCCGGCGAGTGCGAGCCGGCATCCCCGCCGCTCGGCCAGGAGCGCCATGGCATCGAGCAGCCGGGCGAGACCCTTGCGGTAGCCGAGCCGGCCGACATAGAGGATGGTCGCGGGCTCACCCGCGGCCCTGCGCCGGAACCCTGAAGCCGGCGCGAAGAAGCCCGGGTCGACGCCGTTCTCGATCACCACGGGCTGCTGTCCGCCGAGCCGGTATTGGCGGCAAAGCTCGTCCCGCACATTGCCCGAGACGGCGATGATCGCCGCTGCCGCCCTGATCTGGGCGTGCTCGTAGGCTTGGCCGAACAGCCGCGCATTGGCCTTGACCAACTTGCTCACCAGGCCCGGCTCGTGGATCGCCGCGGTGTCGGCCAAAAGTGGGCTGTGGAAGGTGACGAGCCGTGGCAGGGACGTCTTCAGCCGCGGCAAGAGCGGCAGATGCAGATGCAGGACACCGGCCCCCTCGGCACCGCGATCGAGCCAGGGCTGCAGCACGGCCCGGATCGCTTCCTGGTGAAAGGGCCGGACCGGGGCATAGGGGAAGAGGGCGACCGGCACCCCCTCGAGCTCGAACCGGTGCCAGAAGCGGAGATTTTTGCCCTTGGCGACGATCAGCGGCTCGATGCCCGAGGCCGGCAGCCGCTTGGCGAGCTCGAGCACGTGCCGCCCGATGCCCTCGCGCGGCGGCAGGTGGTTGTTGGTCAAAAGTGCGACCCGCATCCCGCTCAGCCCGCCGCCGCCGAGACCGGGCCGACCTCGTCATCGTCCTGCCAGTAGTAGTCCTGGCCGCTGAAGACGGCGTTCAGCCGGCGCGGCAGCCGCGCCCCTGCCATGCCGAGCCTGTAGCCGGCATAGCGGGCGGCCGTGTGCAGGAGAGCATAAGGCAGCAGTGCCGGTGCTTCTGCCGCCAAATGGGCCAGCAGCCGTCTGGTATAGAGCAGCCCGCGCGCCTCGTCCGGCTCGCGCACGAGCAGCAAGTGGCGATGCGCTCGCCGGGCGTAGCCCGTATCGTATTGCCGGCGGAAGTCGGCGGCGATGGCGCTGCCGTGGCTGTGCCGCACGGTGGCCTCGGCGACATAGGCGATACGGTAGCCGCGCTCGAGCAGGGCCGCCGCCGCGATCGTCTCCTCGCTCACCAGGGTCGCGGGAAAGCCGCCGATCTCGTCGAGCGCCGACGACGACCACGCCGCACAACTGTTCGAGCAGAAATGGGTATAGGCGCCGTAACGCTTCCAGTCGGCGAGGCCGCGGCTGTGGCTCTCGGCCGGATAGTTGAACGCGCGGTTGAACTCCTCGATCGGATCGGCGCCCGCGCGCGGCAGCTGCCGACCATAGGACACCGCCGCCTCGCCTCGCCGCAAGGGTGCTGTCAGCCGCTCGAGAAAGCCGTCATCCATGGCGTGTGCGTCGGGGGTGAGCATGACCGTGATCGCCGTGCCCAGGCGCCGCCGGGCGAGTTCCCGCGTCCGGCCGTGGTTGAAGCTAGAGCGTGCGATGACCCAGGTCTGGGCCCCCAACTCGTGCGCCCGCTCGACCGTGCCATCGGCAGAGCTCGAATTGACCACGAGAATGCGCGGCCGGAGTGGCGAGGCCGCGAGCGGTGCGATGCATCCGGCGAGAAGCTCTTTCGCCCGGTGGGTGACGATGACGACGCCGATTTCGCCATGCTGCATGCCGCCGCTCCTTGGCATCGTGTGCGCCGATCGACGCTGTGGTCTGCCGGGGCTGGACGACGATGGGGACGTGTCGATCTTGTGGGGAAGCCGACGAGAAATCAACCAGAAATTGAATTTTTCGTCAGGCTGCTTTCGTTTGCGCGACAGCGTCGGCGACCAGGCTGCGGGCGGCATGGGCCAGCCGGTCGAAGCGCGCCTCCTCCAGCCCACGGTCGAAGAGTCCGGCCAAGGGCTCGGTATTGAAGCGACGCTGCGGCTCGACACTCCGTTTCGGCGGCGAGCTCGCCTCGATCGAGCAAGGCAGGCCGAGCCGTGGCCGCATCCCCCGGGCCAGCCGCTCGGCGAAGGCCGCCACCGTTTCCACATGACCACTCGGATTCGACCGACCGGAGGCGGGTGCAACACCCCGCCCCATGGCGAGCCCGGCGTAGTGCTCGGCCAGGAGCTCGACGGGCACGAAATCACGCATCCGGTCGGGATGGTCGAGAACCGGGGTCACACCGGTGCACCACGAGCGCACCAGGTAGTCGACGAAGCCGCCACCCTGCCCCGCCCCGAACGGGCTCGGGATGGTCACCTTGATCGCCGAGACGCCGATCTCGGCTGCGGTGTGCCGGACGATCGTCGAGGTCAGGGTCTTGGCCAGCCCGTAGCGGCCGATCGCTGCCAGGGGCCGGTCGCCGTCGCCCTCGCCCGCCTCGAAGACGGTGCCGGTGTGGACGAGACGCCGGAGCCCGCGCCGAGCGAGCGCGCCGAGCACGGCGTCCAGCGCCATCGTGTCGGCGCGCGCCGCGTCGATCGGGTCGAAATCGGCGCGTCGAAAATCACCGACCTCGGCATGATGCAGGCAGAGCACATCGAACGGCAAGGCGCCCCGGACGAGTTGCAGAAAGCCCGAGCTGCCGAAAGGCCGATCGAAGACCACGGCCGCGACCTCGGCCACCGCCTCGATCCGCGCCCGGCGGGCCGGCTCGTAGAGCTCGGGCCGGCCCCGACAAACCGCCGTGACCTCGGCCCCGGCGGTCGCCAGCGCCCGGGCGATCGCCGCACCGGTGAAGCTGCTCGCACCCGTGAGCAGGACGCGCATCAGGCTGCCGCTCCGAGCGGCCGCTCAATCAGCTGCATCGTCCGACCCCTCCGCGCTTGTTCCGGGCCGGCCGAAGGGCGGCGCGTCCACGACGCCTGCGGATGCGCCGAGCCAGGGGGTCGAGCCGGTCTCGCAGAGTGCCGCCACGCGGTCGCGGTCGCTCACCGTGTCGATGCAGGACCAGAAACCCTGGTGGCGGAAGAGCTCCAGTTCGCCGTCGCGGGCGAGGCGCTGCAGCGGCTCGCGCTCGAGAACGCAGCTCGAGAGGGGATCGAGATAGGCGAGAAAGCCGCGCCTGAAGAAGAAGAACCCGCCGTTGATCCAGCCGGCCTCGGCCAGCGGTTTCTCGGCGAAGCCGCGCACGTCGGCGCCGTCGACCTCGAAGCAGCCGAACTGCGAGGGCGGATGGACGCCGAGCACGGTGCCGAGCTTCTGGTGCGCGAGGTGGAAGGCGAACTCCGCGCCGAGATCGGCGTCGGTCAGCCCGTCACCATAGGTGACGCCGAAATGCTGCTGGTCGCCGAGATAGCGGCTCGCCGCCCGGGCGATCCTGGCCCCGGTCATCGCGCTCCGCCCGGTATGGGCGATGGTCACCTGCCAGTCCGGCGCACCCGAGGTCTGGTGGTAGTGCACCTCGCGGGTCGCGAGATCGACCGTGAAATCGTTGGCGATGCCCGGAAAGTCGAGAAAATAGCTGCTGACCACGTCGTGCCGGTGGCCGGTGCAGAGGACGAAGCGGCGAAAGCCGAAGCGCCGGTAGGAGCGCATGATGTGGGTGACGATCGGCTGATCGCCGATCTCGAGCAGCGGCTTGGGCCGGCTGCCGTCGGCACCGCCGAGGCGCGTGCCGAGCCCGCCGCAGAGAATGAAGATGGGAACGGTTTCAGGCAGTAAGCAGGACATCTCGAGCTTTCGCGTTGACAGCCGGTGACGACGATGCGGCCATGGCGGCCGCGCCGCTGGTGGAAGGGGTGGCGCCGAGTGTCGCCAGGCGATCGATCTGCTCGACGAGAAAGCCGGCATGCGCCTCGCGCGCCAGCCGCCGGTAACCCTCGATGGTCCAGGCGACGGCGGTGCCGGCATCGAGGGCCGGACGCCGAGCAAGTGGAGAAGCGGCAGCGAGCCCGCTCGCTCGACCCGCCGGAGCGATGGCCGGGACGGCCGGCCGGCCCAGCGCTTCGGCGAGCGCGACGCCACAAGCCTCGGAGTCCAGCGGGCCGAGCGCCCAGGTCCGGGCGCAGCGCTCCGGCGCCCGGCAGAGTGCCACCGCGAGCCCGAGGCAAGCCTCGACGCCGTCGAGAACATGGAGAAAGGCGTGCGGCAAGGTGGCCAGCGGTGGGTGTGGCGCGATTTCACCGGTCGCCGTCGCACGCAACAGCGAGGCGGTGTCGCCGTCGTCGCCGCCGCCGATCAGCGGGCAGGCCCGGAGGGTCGCCAGACCGACGCCGTCCGCGGGCAAGAGATAGGTGGCCCGATAGCTCTGAGCGACGAGTTCGGCGCAAGCCAGGCTGGCGCGCCACGGGCAGAGGTCGGGCCCCACGGCCGCGGCATCGGTGACGACGACCACGGCGCGCGCCTCGGGCACCCGGCGCAGGGCGTTCAAGACGTTCAAGGTGCCGGTTGCATTGGCATCGAAGCTGGCGAGCGGCCGCTTCAAGCCGCCAGCAGCTTGGATGCCAATGCCACCGGCACCGGTCGCGAGATGAATGACGATCTCCGGTGCCTCCTCGACCGTCACCTGCTCGACCCTGGAGCGATGCCTGAGATCGAGCGTCCGGCTGGTGACGACAGCAGCGAGGCCGGCGCGCTCGAACAGGCTCGACGGCGAGGCCGGAAGGCGGGCGACGCCGACGACGTCAGCCCCGAGTCCACTCAACCTGGAGGCGATCCAACTTCCGAGAAACCCCGTATGGCCGGTCAGCAGGACACGCTTGTGCAGCCAAAAGCCCGGTGCGTGGGCCCAAAGGTCGTTATGATCTCGCATGTTGCCGGCCTCCGCTCACCGATTGGCCGCATTCGGCGATTTCAACCTACGATTTAATTTCTGCTATTGCAACCATTTGCTCCAAGGCTTTCTTCGGGCGGCGCTCGGTGCATATTGGCCGCCATGCAGCCGCTCGTCGTCCACCACCCGGCCTATGTCGCCCCCCTGCCCGCCGGCCATCGCTTCCCGATGCCCAAATTCGGCGCCCTGTTCCGCCGCCTGGTGGAGAGCGGCCTGGCACCCGAAGCCCGCTGCCTGGTGCCCGAGCCGGCCAGTGCCGCCTTGCTGCGCCGGGCGCACGACGCTGCCTATGTGGCCGATGTCCTGCACCGCCGCTTGGCGCCCGAGGCGGTCCGCCGGCTCGGCCTGCCGCTCTCGGCCGAGGTCGTGCGGCGCAGCCGCTCGGCCGTCGCCGGCACCGTGCTGACCGCGAGGCTGGCCCTCGAGCACGGCCTCGCCTGCAACACCGCGGGCGGCAGTCACCACGCGTTCCAGGATGCCGGCGCCGGCTTTTGCGTCTTCAACGACGTCGCCGTCGCCGCCGCGGTGCTGCTCGCCGAAGGCAGCTTGCGGCGGATCCTGGTGATCGATCTCGACGTCCATCAGGGCGACGGCACGGCCCTGATCTTCCAGGACGAGCCCCGCGTGATGACCCTCTCGGTCCACTGCCGCACCAACTTCCCGGTCAGAAAGCAGCAGAGCACCCGCGACGTCGCGGTCGATCCCGACCTCGGCGACCGCGACTATCTGGGCCTCGTGCGCCCGGTGGTCGAGCGGGCACTCGATCGATTCGCCCCCGACCTCGTCTTCTACAATGCCGGCGTCGACCCGCACAAAGACGACCGGCTCGGCCGACTGGCGCTTTCCGATCAGGGCATCGCCGAGCGCGAGGCGCTGGTGCTGGAGGCCTGCCGGGCCCGCGGCCGGCCGCTCGCGGTCGTGGTCGGCGGCGGCTATGCGGCGGATGTCGAGATCGTGGCGGCGCGGCACGCCATCCTGCACGAGGTGGCGGCCGACCTCGCCCCCTGGTGAGCCGGCTCAGGGATCGAGCCTGATCACCTTGCCGGGATTGAGGATGTTGTGCGGGTCCAGCGCCCGCTTGATGGTGCGCATGACATCGATGCCGGAGGGATGCTCGCGCTCGAGGCTGGCGATCTTGCCGAAGCCGATGCCGTGCTCGCCCGTGCAGGTCCCGCCCATCGCCAGCGCCCGGTCGATCAGCCGCGCATTGGCAGCCTTGGCCCGGGCGAGTTCGTCCGGATCGTCCGGGTCGAGGAGGAAGAGGAGGTGGAAATTGCCGTCGCCGACATGGCCGACGAGTGGTGCCAGCAGCCCAGCCTCGGCAACGTCCTCCTGCGTCTCGACGATGCATTGCGCGAGCCTGGAGATCGGCACGCAGACATCGGTCGCCCAGCCCCGACAGCCGGGCCTGGTCGCCACCGCGGCATAATAGGCATCGTGGCGGGCTTGCCAGAGCCGATTGCGCTCCTCGGTCTTGGTCGACCAGCGAAAATCCGCCCCGCCGAACTCCTTGGCGATGGCTTCCACCGCCTCGGCCTGCTCGCGCACTCCGGCGTCGCTGCCGTGGAACTCGAAGAAGAGCGTCGGTGCGGCGGCGAACTCGTCGAGCTTGGAATAGGCGATGCAGGCGCGCATCTGAACCTCGTCCAAGAGCTCGATCCGGGCGATCGGGATGCCGGTCTGAATGGTCAGCATCACCGTCTCGACGGCCGCCTCGACCGAGGGAAAGGTGGCGACCGCCGCCGAGACGGCTTCGGGGATGCCGAACAGCCTGAGCCGGAGCTCGGTGATGATGCCGAGCGTGCCCTCCGAGCCGATCAGCAGCCGGGTCAGGTCATAGCCCGCGGCACTCTTCCTGGCCCGGCCCCCGGTCTCGACGATCCGCCCGTCGGCCATGACCGCGGTAAGGCCCAGGACCAGCTCGCGCATGGTGCCGTAGCGCACGGCGTTGGTGCCCGACGCCCGGGTCGCGGCCATCCCGCCCAGGGTCGCATCGGCACCCGGGTCGACCGGAAAGAAGACGCCCGAGTGGCGCAGCTCCTCGTTGAGCTGGCGCCGCCGTACCCCGGCCTCGACCTTGCAATCCAGATCCTCGATCGAGACCTCGAGAACCCGGTTCATCTCCGAGAAATCGAGGCAGATTCCGCCTTCGAGGGCGGCCACGTGGCCCTCGAGCGAGGTTCCGACGCCGAACGCCGTGACCGGCAGCCGGGCGGCGTTGCAGGCGGCCACGATCGTCGCCGCCTCGGCGGTCGAGCGGACCATGGCCACGGCCTCGGGTGCCGCCCCGTCATAGGGCCCCTCGCCCCGCCCGTGCTGCTCGAGGATCACCCGGTTGGTGATCAGCCGCTCGCCCAAGAGGCCCCGCAGCTCGTCGATCACCGGAGCCGAGCCCGCAGCCTCGAGCCGCGGTCGCGCCATCGCCACTGCCATGGTCCATTCCGTCTCGTGCAAAACCGGCGATCAGCCTAGCACCAGACGGCTCGGCTATAAAGGTATGCTGCCGAAGCTCTCGACGAGCGAGCCCACCACCAAAAGCCAGCCGTCGACCAGCACGAAGAAGATCACCTTGAAGGGCAAGGAGATGACCACCGGCGGCAGCATCATCATGCCCATCGACATCAAGATGGAGGCGACCACCATGTCGATGATCAAGAACGGGATGAAGATCAAAAAGCCGATTTCGAACGCCCGCCGGAGCTCGCTGATCATGAAGGCCGGCACCAGCACGCGAAACGGCGCGGCTGCGGGATCCAGGGACGGTGCGATCTCGGCGATGTCGTAGAAGAGTGCCAGGTCCTTGTCCCGGACCTGGCTGCGCATGAAGGCGTGAAACGGTGCCGCGGTCCGCTCCATTGCCTCCATCTCGTCGATCTCCTCGGCGATCAGCGGCCCGATCCCGTCCTCCCAGGCCCGCTCGAAGACCGGCATCATGATGAACAGCGTGAGGAACAGAGCGAGGCTGACGAGCACCGAGTTGGGCGGGCTCTGCTGCAGCCCCAGCGCGGTGCGTAGGAAGGACAGGACGATGACGATCCGGGTGAACGAGGTCACCATCAAGAGGATCGAGGGGGCCAGCGAGAGGACGGTGATCAGCAGCACCAGACGGATGATCTGGCCGGTCGCGGTCCCGTCACCGCCGAGATCGATGGTCAAGGCCTGCGCTGCTGCCGAGCCCGGCAGCAAGAGGAGAAGGGCCGGCAGAAGCCATCGGCTCACGGCTGCTCTCCGGGCGACGCCGGCATTTTCGTGCGAACGAGCGTCGTGCTGCCGGTCGAGGAGACGACGAGCAGATGCTCGACCTCGTCCTGCCGGACCAGCAGGAGCCGGGTGCGCGGATCGAGGGCGAGGCTCTCGACCAGGGCCAGACGCCGGGCACCGCCGCCCGGCATCCCCGTCGCGTGCGGCCCGAAACGGCGCAGCAGCCAGAACACCACGGCGAGCAGCAAGAGGACGATGCCGAGGCCCATGACGGTCCGGCTGAGATCGGCGAGCTCGAGCATCGGCGGCGCCGTCCCGGCTCAGTTGAGGTCGGTCTTGGCGTAGGCGGCGATGGCCCGGGCACTCGCCCCGCCCTTGGCCAGCGCCTCGCGGCACCGCCGGCGCTCGGCGTCGATCGTGCCGCCCAGGGCCTCGATCTCCTCGGCGAGCCCCATCAACCTCGGCAACAGCGCCCGCTGCTCGGCCGCGGGCACGGCGCCGATCTCGTCCAAGAGCTGGCGCAACCGCTCGACCAGGGCCTCGAGGTCGGGATTGCCGCCGTGCTCGATGGTCGCCCTGGCGATCGCGACCGCCGTCACGAGCTCGCCACAAACGCGGGCCAGCTGCAGCTGCGCGCTACTGGTCATCGCGCCACCTCGCCAGCAGAAGCCGCCTCGGCATTGGCCCGGTAGAGCTGGGCCAGGATCTCGGCCACGGCGGCGAAGGCCACGGCTGGAATGGAGCTGCCGACATCCAGCTTGTCGAGCACGGCCACCAGATCCGCATCGCGCTCGACCGGAATGCCGCGCTCGGCCGCGATCGCCCTGATCTGGGCGGCGATGGCGCCCTGGCCCTTGGCCGTGACCTCGGGCAGCTCGCCCTGCTCGGGATGGTAGCGCAGGGCCACCGCCCGCGCCTGCTCGTCGATCATCCGCTTCGCCCCTCTCGCGTCTCGTGATCGATGGCGACGCTAGGCGATCAGGGTTAAGACGCGGTTAACGTGCAGCCGAAAACGCGGAGAGCTCACCTTGAACCTGACCGACGCGGCGCTGCGGCGCTACGCCCGGCACATCGTCCTGCCGGAGATCGGCGGCACCGGCCAGGCCCGGCTGCTCGAATCGGCGGTCCTCGTCGTCGGCATGGGCGGCCTGGGCGCACCATTGGCCCTCTATCTCGCGGCAGCCGGGGTCGGCCGGCTCGGCCTGCTCGACGACGATCGCGTCGACGAGACCAACCTGCACCGCCAGGTAATCTACAGCGAGGCTGATGTCGGCCGGCCCAAGGTCGAGGCGGCCGCCGAACGTCTCGGCGCCCTCTCGTCGCGCACCCGTCTCGACCCGCTGGCCGTGCGCATCGACGCGACCAACGCCGCAGCACTGATCGAGCCCTACGACCTCGTCGCCGACGGCACCGACAACGTGGCGACCCGCCGCGTCGTCCACGACGCCACGATGCGCGCCCGCCGGCCGCTGGTCTCGGGCTCGGTGCAGGGTGTGGACGGCCAGCTCACCCTCTACCGCGCCTATGACGGCCCGGCGCATCCCTGCCTCTACTGCCTGTTCGGCGGCCTCGAGGACGCCCAGAGCCTGCCGAGCTGTGCCCAGGCGGGCGTGCTCGGCCCCGCGGCCGGGCTGATGGGCAGTCTCATGGCGACCCAGGTGATCAAGACGCTGATCGGTCTGGGCCCCGAACTTTCGGGCACGCTCCTGCACCTCGACACCCTCGGCCCGCACCTCGAACGGGTGCGCTTTTCGCGGCCGGCGGCCTGCGCTCTGCGCTGCCGCCACGCGACCGGCTGGTGAGCTTTTCAAAGTAGACGAAAAGCGATTATTTCAAAACGGTTACGTTAGGGCATCAGGCTGCCGCTTTCGGTTGCGCCGGCCTCGTGCCTTCGCTAAGGGGTCCTCGCTCTCGGGGGAATTCGACGACCAGGCGGCAGGCTCGGGTCTGTTCGCCGGGAGTGCAGAGCGACGGGTTTCTCGACGACATTTTGGAGGGTCGCATGGCGCAGTCGCTCGACACCGAATACCGGCCGACCGAGGACGAGCCCTACATGAATCCGCGCCAGGTGGAATACTTCCGCCGCAAGCTCCTGGCTTGGCGCGACGAACTGGTCCGCGGCTCCGGTCTGACACTGAAGCAGCTGCAGGAAGACGACAGTCGGCCGGCGGACGCCAGCGACTGGGCGAGCTCCGAGGTGCAGCGCGCCTTCGAGCTCAAGACCCGCGACCGCGAACGCAAGCTCTTGGCCAAGATCCAGGCGGCCCTGCAGCGGATCGAGGACGGCAGCTACGGCTATTGCGAGGAGACGCAGGAGCCGATCGGCCTCAAGCGTCTCGACGCCCGACCGATCGCCACCTTGAGCATCGAGGCGCAGGAGCGCCATGAGCGCCGCGAGCGCAGCTACCGCGACGACTGAACCGCCAGCGGCGCTATCGCGACGACCGAGTCGAAGGCGGACCGCCCGGCCAATCCTGGCGGAACCGGCGCACTCGGCAAGATCGGCCCCGTGGCGGCAGGATTTGCCGGGCAAGGGCGACCGCGAACGACAGAGCGAGCCGAGCGATCGCCCGGGGCGCACGGGTTTTCGGGTTTGGCACGCCGGTTGCTGACAGTGGTCTGCCATGCTGCAGATCAACGCCTCCACCATCCCCTCGATCCGCCCGCCAGAAGCGGCTGGCGATGCCGCGGACCGACCGCTCGCCCCGGGCGACGGCTTCGAGGCGCTGCTCGCGGGCCTGATGGGCATCGCCGTGCCGGCCATGACGCCGCTGGAGCCGACGCGGCCGCTCTGGCTCGCCGCCGCCGAAGCCGAGACGGCGCCCGAGGATGGCGAGGCCGGGCTCGAAGCACCGATCGGCGACGACGAGACGGCGCCCGAGGCCGACAGGCGAGCCACGGGCGAGCGCCCGGCCGGTCACCCCGGCAGCGAGGCGCCGAAGACAGAGCTGCGCGAGCCGCCAGCGAAGACGCCCGACGCTGTCCCGGCCAGCCGCCTCGGCCCGACCTCGCTATCGCCACCCGCACCGGCGGCCCCCGAGCCGAAGGCCGGCGAGCCTGCCCGAGACGTGCGGCCGAGCGGCGATGCAGCGGCGTTCCAGAAGCCGACCGTCGAGCCGGCCGCGAACCCTGCCAGCCCGTTCACATCTTCGCCGGCCGATCGGGCGCCGGCCGATCGGGCGCCGATCGCAACCCCGCCGACCGCGACCCATTCGAACATGGCCGAGACGGCTGCTCGTCCGGCCGGGCGCGCCGAGCAGCGCCCGGCCGGCGAGCGTTCGCCCGGACCGGTTCAGCCGCAGCGAGACGGGCTGCCGCGGCTGACGACCGCTGGCGGCAGCGCGCCAGCTGATGCGTCGACGATCGCCGTACGGTCGCCGATGCCGGGCCCGCTCTTCAGCACCGCGGGCGGCCGGCTCGGCCCGATCATGCTGCAAGCCGACTGGCAGGACCTGTCCGAGGTGACGGGCTTGCGGAGTCCCGCATTAACGCCGACCGGCTCGGCGCCAGCAACAGCGGTGTTGGCGGAGTCGACGGCCGCCGAGGCCGCCCCGATGGTTCGCCAACTGGCAGCGGCCATCGAGCGGGCCGTCGGCGGCGAGCTGCAGCGCTTGACCATCCAGCTCGCCCCCAAGGCCCTCGGCGCGATCGAGATCGCCCTCGAGTTCGACATCGAGCGCCGGCTCGCCGTGGTCATCCAGGTCGAGCGGCCGGAGACCCTCGAGCTGTTGCGCGGCGAGAGTCGCGAGCTGCAGCGGCTGCTGGCCCAACAGGGGATCGACCTCGCCGATGCCGGGCTCGAGTTCGGGCTGATGAGCGGCGAGCGGCGCGACCATCGGGGTGCCGACCACGAAGACATGCCCGGCGATCCGGCGCACGAGCCGGACGCTGACGACGCCGGGCCCGCCGCCTCGCCCGCCGACGGGCCGGCACCACGCGACCTCGCGGCCTCGATCGGCCGCTTGAACCTCACGATCTGACCGGCAGGAGTGCCAGAGACATGACCATCAGCGCCGTCCAGGCCGCCACCAAGGGGACCGTCGGGGATCGCGACGGGGCCAAGCTCGCAGCGGATTTCGACGGCTTTCTCAAGCTGTTGACCACCCAGCTGCAGACCCAGGATCCGCTGAGCCCGATGGACGCCGAGCAGTTCACCAGCCAGCTCGTCCAGTTCTCCGCGGTCGAGCAGGCGATCCAGACCAACACGCAGCTGAAGAGCCTGGTGAGCCTGATGCAGGCGACCCAGCACACCGCAGCGCTGCAGTATGTCGGCGCCACGGTCGAGCTCGACAACAGCCGGATCCACCTGCCGCTCGGCGGCGAGGCGAAGATCGCCTACGAGCTCGCGGGCCCGGCAGCGGCCGTGGCGATCGAGATCGTCGACGATGCCGGGCTGGTCGTGCGCCGGCTCGCCGGCCCCACCGGCCAAGGGCCGCAGCAGGCCAATTGGAACGGCGTCGACGACGACCGCCGCGGCCGGCCGGCCGGCAGCTACGGGGTGCGCATCGAGGCCGTCGATGCCAACGGCCGCCCGGTGGCGGTGACGCAGACCAGCAGCGGCAAGGTCGATGCCTTGTTGCAGACCGCAGACGGCCTCGTCCTCTCGGTCGATGGCCGATCCTTTCCGCTCGATGCCGTGCGCGCCGTCCGTCCGGCGGCGTGAACAGCCGACGACTTTTCTTCTAGGAGCAGAACAATGAGCCTCTTCGGATCGCTTTATGCGGGTGTCTCCGGCCTCGGCGCCCAGTCCCGTGCGATGAGCATGATCTCCGACAACGTCGCCAACGTGAACACCACCGCCTACAAGGGCACCGTCGCCCAGTTCGCCAATCTGGTGACGCGCAAGGATTCGGTGACCTCCTACTCGCCGGGCGGGGTACGCTCGATGGGGGCGTTGACGATCGGCAGTCAGGGGCTGATCCAGAACAGCAACTCGCCGACCGATGCCGCGATCTCGGGAGCCGGCTTCTTCGTCGTCAACAGCCTGGCCGACGGCACCGGCGAGCAAGTCTACACCCGCGCCGGCTCCTTTGCGCCGGATTTTCTCGGCAATCTGCGCACCCCCTCGGGCCAATACCTCCAGGGCTGGATGCTCGACGCCGACGAGAACATCGCCGACATCAACAATGTCGCAACAGTCAATGTCGGCCTCGTCAACGGTCTCGCCACCGCGACCAACAATGTGCGGGTCGGCGCCAACCTGAATGCCGATCGCGAAGCGCATGTCGGCGCCTACAACGTGAACGACCTCGCCGATGGCACGACGGAGCCGCACTTCTCGCGCAACATCCAGGTCTACGACAGTCTCGGCCGGCCGCAGACGCTCACCATGGGCTTCTTGAAGACGGCGCCCAACACCTGGCAGGTCGAGATCTATGCGGCCGATCCCAACGTGGTCACGGCCGGTGCGGTCGCCCTGGCCGCAGGCGAAGTGACCTTCAACGGCGACGGCAGCCTCGCCACGAATGCTCTCGACGGTCTGCAGGTGCCGATCGACTGGAACGCCGCCACCGGCGCCGACGACAGCACCATCACCTTCGACCTCGGCAGCAACGGCGAGACCGACGGGATGACCCAGTTCGCCAGCCCGACCAACGTCGCCTTCGTGCTGCAGAACGGGGCGGAGGTGGGCGAGCTCAACGGGGTGCGGATCGACGAGACCGGTTTCGTGATCGCCTCCTTCACCAACGGCGAGGAGCGTCGCCTCTATCAGTTGCCGCTCGCCACCTTCGCCAATCCCGCCGGCCTCGACCCGCGCTCGGGCAACGTCTTCGCCCAGACCGAGCGCTCGGGCGAATTCAATCTCCGGGTCGCCGGCCGCGGCGGGGCCGGGCTGCTCGCGACCTCGGCGCTCGAGGCCGCCAATGTCGATCTCGCCGACGAGTTCACCAAGATGATCGTCACCCAGCGCGCCTATTCGGCCAATTCGCGAGTCATCACCACAACTAATAATATGCTGGAAGAACTCATCCAGATCAGCCGCTGAGACGACTGATGGAAAGCCGAGATGGCAAACGAAGATTTACCACGTTCATTAGACGCAAATTAAAGGCCGATGGTTGATCTTGGGTCGGCAACAGAAAACCCGTGAACGAGGGTAGAACAATGGAAATGTCGATGGCGGGAACCGAGCAGCAGCGGCCGAAGTCGGTGGTCGGACCGAACGGCACCATCTTGACCATGGAGACCTTGCCACCGCCGGATACGCGGCGTTGGGTGGCCCGGCGCAAGGCCGAGGTGGTGACCGCCGTGCGCGCCGGGCTGATGACCTTCGACGAGGCCTGCACCCGCTATGGTCTCACCGCCGAGGAGTTCGCCTCCTGGGAGCGGGCGATCGATCGGCACGGCCTCGGTGGACTTCGGGTCACCCGGCTGCAGCAGTTCCGCTGATGGATGCGGTGAATGCGGGGCCTGAGTTGGTCAGCCGAGCGCTGCGAATGCCGCGGCCGCGGCCAGCACCCGGGCGTCGTCGCCGCGCGGGCCGACGAGCTGCAGGCCCACCGGCCGGCCGTCTTCTGTCAGCCCGCAGGGTATCGAGCAGGCCGGCTGCTGGCTGAGGTTGATCGGGTAGCTGAAGCCGGCCCATTCGGTCCAGCGGCCGAGCCCGGAGCCGGGCGGCACTTCGTGGCCGGCGGCGAAGGCGGGAATCGCTGTGGCCGGCGAAACGACGAGATCGAACGTCTGGAGCAGAGCGTCCATGGCGCGACCGAAGGCGACCCGGGCATGCGTCGCGCGGACGTGGTCGAGGACGGCCATGGCAGAGCCGGTGGCCGAAGCCTCCAGCAGGCCCGGATCGAGCCCGTCCCGGGCCGCAGGCGGCAGCAGTGCCACCCGCGCCGCCGCCCCCACGAGCCAGTGCCCGGCGAAGATCTCGAACAGCTGCGCGTGGTCCGGCAGGGTGATCGGCTCGATGATGGCGCCTGCGGCCTGCATCGCCGCCACCGCCTCGTCGACGGTGGCCTGGACCGCGCGATCGACGGAGCCTCGCGGCGGATCGGACCAGTAGCCGATCCGCTTGCCGGCGAAATCGAACGGGGCGCGCTCGAGGGCCGGCATGGTGCCCGGAGCCTGGGTCCAGTCGAGCGGATCGGGGCCGGCCATGACCGCCAACATCGCCGCCGCATCCGCGACCGAGCGGGCCATGGGGCCCACGTGGGCGACCGTGCCGAACGGCGACGGCGGATAGGCCGCGACACGCCCGAAGCTCGGCTTGATCCCGAAAATCCCGGTAAACGAGGCGGGGATGCGGATCGAGCCGCCGCCGTCGGTACCGAGATGCAGCACTCCGGCCCCCGCGGCGGCAGCCGCCGCCGCCCCGCCACTGGAGCCACCGGGCGTCAGCGCCGGATTCCACGGATTGGTGGTGACCCCCGAATAGGGGCTGTCGGTGACCGCCTTCCAGCCGAACTCCGGCGTGGTGGTGAGGCCGAGCAGCACGGCACCCGCGGCGCGCAGCCGGGCCACCGAAGGCGCATCGTGCGGCGGGGTCACCGGCTGGCTGTTGCTGCCGTAGCGAATGGTGTGCCCGGCCACCCAGACGATGTCCTTGATGGTCGTCGGCACCCCGTCGATCGGCGAAGCCGGCGAACCCTGTCGCCAGCGCGCCGCCGCCGCCTCGGCCTGGACCATCGCGCCGTCGTGGTCGATCTCGGTGAAGGCATTGTGCGCCGCCTGCACTGCCTCGGCCCGTGCCAACGCCGCTTCCGTCACCTCGACCGGCGAGAGGCTGCCGTCCGCATACTGCCGGGTCAGCGCTTCGACCCCGAGCCGGCAGACCTCCGGCGCATCGGCCAGGGGGTCGGTCGTGGCTCGGTCGGCGGTTGCGGCCATGATCATCTTCCGTTCGAACAGCGAAACATGCCATCGGTAGCAGAGCGGCAGCGAGAGCGGAAGCTCGCGGAAGCAACCGACAGGGTGATCAGGCGGCGATCGCCACCTTCAAGACCCCGTCGCGCTGATTGGCGAAGAGGTCGTAGGCGGCCTCGATCTGCTCCAGGTCGTAGTGGTGGGTAACCAGGGGACCGAGGTCGACGCGGCCGCCGGCGATCACGTTCATCAGGCGCCGCATCCGCTCCTTGCCGCCGGGACAGAGCGAGGTGACGATCTTGTTGTCGCCGAGGCCGGCGTGGAAAGCGGCGAGCGGGATCGTCAAGTCAGCGCTGTAGACACCGAGGCTGGAGAGCGTGCCGCCGGGTTTCAGCACCTTCAGGCAGTGCTCGAAGGTCGATTGCAGGCCGAGCGCCTCGATGGCGCTGTCCACACCCCGTCCCTGCGTCAGCGCCATGATCGCTTCCACCGGGTCGGTTTCCTTGAAATTGACGACCGCGTCGGCACCCAGGCGCTCGGCCATCGCGAGGCGTTCGGGGACACTGTCGACGGCGATGATGGTGGTGGCCCCCCTCAGCCTGGCCCCGGCAGTGGCGCAGAGGCCGATCGGACCTTGCGCGAAGATCGCGACAGTGTCGCCTATCTTGATGTTGGCGGCCTCGGCACCGGCAAAGCCCGTCGACATGATGTCCGGGCACATCAGCACCTGCTCGTCGGTGAGCCCGTCGGGCACCGGCGCCAGGTTGGCCATGGCGTCGGGGACCAGGAGGTATTCGGCTTGCGCCCCGTCGATGGTATTGCCGAAGCGCCAGCCGCCCATGGGCTTTAGGCCGTGCGCCGTGCCCGGGCCGTCCTGGCTGTGCAGCCCGTCGAGGCAGGCATAGCTGTGGCCGGATGGGCAGATCGCTCCGGCGATGACGCGCTGGCCTTCCGCATAGCCCACGACGTTGCGGCCGAGCTTCTCGATCGTGCCCACGGGCTCGTGGCCGATGGTGAGGTTCTTCTCGACCGGGTACTCGCCCTTGAGGATATGGATGTCGGTGCCGCAGATGGTGGTCGTGGTGACCTTCAAGAGGGCATCGTTCGGCCCGACCTCGGGGATCGGCTTTTCGCCGAGGACGATGCGATTGGGCTCGATAAAAAGGGCCGCTTTCATCTTGGCTGACATGCTGTGCCTCCTCGCTGTTCGATCGCGACACTAGCAGACCGCCCGAACGGTTCCTTGCGCTGGATCAAACGACCGGGCAGAGGGGAACGAGTTGCGAGCGAATGGGATGCCCTTTGCGATGCTGATGGACACCGCCATCGACTATCCCGAGATCCGCGAGCAGGTGACACGGCTCTGCGCCGGTTTTCCCGGGAGCTATTGGCGCGACCTCGAGGCCCGCTCGGCCTATCCCGAAGCTTTCGTCAAGGCGCTGACCGAGAGCGGCTATCTCGCGGCGCTGATCCCGGAGGCTTTCGGTGGTGCCGGCCTGCCGTTGCGCGCCGCCGCCGTGATTCTGGAGACGATCCACGCCCGGGGCTGCAGTGCCGCTGCCTGTCATGCCCAGATGTACACCATGGGCACGCTGCTCCGGCACGGCTCGCCGAGCCAAAAGAAGCGCTACCTGCCGGCCATTGCCGAGGGCGAACTGCGGCTGCAGGCCTTCGGCGTCACCGAGCCCGACAGCGGCTCCGACACGCTGTCGCTGCGCACGCGTGCCGTGCGCGACGGTGATCATTTCGTCGTCACCGGACAAAAGATCTGGACGAGCCGGGCGCGCTATTCCGATTTGCTGCTGCTCCTGGTGCGGACCACGCCGCTCGAAGACTGCAAGAAGCGCAGCGACGGCCTGACCGTTCTGCTGGTCGATCTACGCGAGGCCGAAGGGCAGGGTCTGGAGATCCGGCCGATCGAGACGATGATCAATCACCAGACGACCGAACTCTTCATCGATGGCCTGAAGGTCCCGGCCGAGAACGTGATCGGCGAGGTCGGCCGGGGATTTCGCTACATCCTCGACGGGATGAACGCCGAACGCATCCTACTCGCCGGTGAGGCGCTGGGCGACGGCCGCTACTTCATCGAGCGGGCGGTCGATTACGCCAAGGAACGCAAGGTTTTCGGCCGGCCGATCGGGCAGAACCAGGGCATCCAGTTTCCCCTGGCACGCGCCCGGGTGCACCTGGACGCTGCCGATCTCGTGGCCCGGCAGGCGGCCGCCTCGTTCGATGCGGGCGAGCCGTGCGGTCCGGCAGCCAACAGCGCCAAGCTGCTGACGTCGGAGGCCGCCTGGGCTGCGGCCGAGGCGTGTTTTCAGACGTTCGGCGGATTCGCCTTCGCCAAGGACTACGACATCGAGCGCAAGTGGCGGGAATGCCGATTGTTTCAGACCGCCCCCGTCTCGACCAACATGGTGCTCGCCTATATCGCGCAGACGGTGCTGGGCCTGCCGCGCGCCTATTGAGGGTGGATCGACCAGGGCCGCGAGACGGCGCGGCGGGACAGGATCAGGCGGTCGTCGAAGGGCAATGCCACACCGGGTGGGATCTGCGCCGGTCATGTCTCGATTCAGTGTTGGCGCTGGTCGATCACATCTGGATCGCTGCACCAGGTGCGGCCGAGAGCCGAGCGATGAACCAGGCGACGTAGGCCGGCAGATGGATCGTCGCCGGACCGCGGAATGGTTCGAGAAAGCCCCGAAAGCTGTCCTTCAGTGGGTCGAGGTCGGGCGTCGCGGACAGGGGACACGGTCGGCTTCGCACCGAGCGGCCATAGTGTGGCGGCGGCCTGTCCGGCCGTTGTGCCGATCGCTGTTCGGAGGATCCGGGCGTCGCCACCGCGGCTCCGCCGTCGGGCCCACGAGCCGTGGTCGACGTCACGGTCCGACCCGAGGTCGCGGCTGCCGGGGCGGCGTCCGTTCGCAGCAGAATTTCGGCCCGGCAGCAGCCGCGCTCGTCCACCGCGAACTGCACGGGAATGCGATATCGCGCCTGCCAATCCGGCGGGGTGAGACCACGCAAGCGATAGTCGATCCAGCGCAGGCGGTCCGGCTTCGGGTAGCGCTGCGGGTCGCGCTCGTGATCGACCCACATGCGCGAGGCCTTGCGGGACTCCCGGAGCACCGAGCAGGCCATCGCCACAGGTCCCGTCGAGCCTTCCGCACGGCCGAGGGCGAAAGCGGCAGCGGCCTTCATCCGCCATGCCCAGATGGTCATCTTGTCGAGGCCGAGGAGCGTCGCCAGGTGCCGGCACGAGGCTGGCGACGGCCCCAGCATGTCGGCGACCACGGCGCGAAACTTGCCCGGCGCACGGATGCCGGCGAGGACGGTTCCGGTCGAGCCCGAATAGGTCCGGCAACACGAGCGGCAGCGCCAGCGCCGGGCGCCGATCGCCGCACCTCGCGCCGGACTGGCCCTGCCCCACCGGCAAACGTCGGTGCTGCCGCAACGCGGGCAACGAGCGGGCACCTGCTCGCTGTCCAGCCAGCCGATCGCCACCCGCCCATCCGCCGACAGGACCGCGCCATCCCGGGCGGCAGCCACGCCGCCCGCACCGCGACCGCAACCGCCGCGCCCTCGTTCGTTCGAAGGTAGAACTCCTTCCATTTCCCGTCCGCCATCTGGTTCGTGACGACGGCATCCTGGCGCGACGACGTGAACGAAGCGTTAATCGACCAACAAAATATTCGGACATGACGACCTATAGCGCCTCGGACCCGGCCACTCGGGATCCACACAGCGCGCCCCGACACCTGCGCTGCGACCGCACCAGCCCGCGGTCGCCACGGCAGCCTTTCACCTCACCGAGCGCCCTACGACACGCCGCTGCGCATCTCCGCGTCGAGCCGGCGACCGAACGCCCCGGCATCCTACCAGCCCGAGTACCGACGGCGGACGACTCAGCATCCGACGGAGTCTGAAGCCGATCCCGCCGCGTCGGCGCAACGCGGGCTGTTCGCGCGCTCCACACCATCCAGCGGCCCTACGGCGGACGGATCAGGTCGCCGGCGCCGCCACCCCCCGATCGGCCCGGCGGCGCGCGCGCCATACCCGCAGCAAGGTCAGGAGCGGCACGAACAGAGAAAGCCCAACCCCCGGCCGCCGTCCGTCTCCCCGAAGCCTATGGCGCCCGAGCGCGGCCGAGAGCGGGCCAAAGCTCCGCCACATACTTCTTGAACCATACGGTGTAACGCCCCGGATGACCGGCCATGTCGCGCACCAGCGCCTCGGGCTCGATCCAGCGCACCGCGTCGGCCTCCAGCGGGTCGGGATCGATCGGACCCTCGTATGTCCCGGTGAAAACCGACACCAGTTCGTGCTCGGTCAGCCCGTGGTCGAGCGGCGAGCGGTAATGCACCTTGGTGACGAAAGTGAGCGGGCAGACGAATCGCAACTCCTCGAACAGCCGTCGAGCCGCCGCCGCCGCCGTGGTTTCGTGGGGTCGCGGATGGCCACACGCCGCATTCGTCCAGAGCCCGCCGGAATGATATTTGCCGGGACTGCGCCGCTGCAACAACCAGCGGCCCCGCTCGTCGTAGATCAGCACGGAAAACGCCCGGTGAAGCGCTCCGCTGCGATGCGCCGCGAGCTTCTCCTCGACGCCGACAACGCGGTCGTCTTCGTCGACGAGCAGCAGTTGCTCGACACCGGATGACGGCTGCGGCACTGCTGCCGCGGTCCCGATACGAGAGCTCTGCGCCATATTCTTCCCGATTCCGCACGACTCGATCATGGAACTGTCCAGCCAAGTTGACACGCCGGCCTGGAGGGAGTCAAGGAAGGCCCTGCCGCGCGCGAGAACAGAGCGCACTGAAAAAACCCATGCCCAGCAACGCCCCGGACACCGCATGAAGCTCGCCTTCCCCTTCTCGGCCATCGTCGCCCAGGACGAGATGAAGACCGCCATCCTGATCGCCGCGATCGAGCCGGCAATCGGCGGGGTCCTCGTCTTCGGCGATCGCGGCACCGGCAAATCCACCGCCGTCCGCGCACTCGCCGCCCTCCTGCCGCCGATGGAGGTCGTCGCCGGCTGCCGCTACAACTGCGACCCGAACGCCCCACCCGCCGCCTGCGCCGACGGCTGCAACCTCAAAGAGGGCCCGCGCCCGGCCAAACGCCAGAAAGTCGCCGTGCCGGTCGTCGATCTGCCGCTCGGTGCTACCGAGGACCGGGTCGTCGGCGCCCTCGATCTCGAGCGGGCGCTCAGCCACGGCGAGAAAGCCTTCGAGCCCGGCCTCTTGGCCAAGGCGCATCGCGGCTTTCTCTATATCGACGAGGCCAACCTGCTCGAGGACCACCTGGTCGACCTCCTCCTCGACGTCGCCGCCTCGGGCGAGAACCTGGTCGAGCGCGAAGGCCTCTCCGTCCGCCACCAGGCCCGCTTCGTGCTCGTCGGCAGCGGCAACCCCGAGGAAGGCGAACTCCGCCCGCAACTCCTCGACCGCTTCGGCCTCTCGGTCGAGGTGACGACGCCCAAGGACCTCGCCACCCGCGTCGACGTGGTCCGCCGGCGCGACGCCTTCGAGCGGCACCCCGAGGCTTTCACCGCAGAGTGGTCCAAGGAGGAGGCGAAGCTCCGCCGCCGGCTCGCCAAGGCCAAGGAGCGCCTGGGCGAGATCGAGGTTTTTGACCACACGCTGGAGACCGCGGCCAGGCTCTGCATGGCGCTCGGCACCGACGGGCTCCGCGGCGAGCTCACCCTGGTCCGCGCCGCCCGGGCCTTGGCCGCCCTCGACGGCGACGAGCTCGTCGAGGACCGCCACCTCAAGCGCGTCGCGCCCACGGCACTTCGCCACCGCCTGCGCCGCAACCCGCTCGACGAGGCCGGCTCCACCGTCCGGGTCGAGCGCGCCATCGAGGAGCTCTTCGCCTCGTGACCGCGGCCGCCGGCCCGCCCACCGATTCACGACCGGGTGCCCGGCTGTTCGACGCGGCCCTGGTGGCGGCCCGCCTCTTTGCCGTCGACCCGCACGGGCTCGGCGGGGTGGCGCTCCGCGCCCAGGCCGGTCCCGTCCGCGACATCTGGCTCGGCGCCCTGCGCCGCCTCCTGCCGAGCGAGACCCCCGTCCGCCGCGTGCCGCTCTACGTCGGCGAAGACCGTCTGCTCGGCGGCCTCGATCTCACCGCCACGCTCGCCGCCGGCCGGCCCGTGGCCGAGCGGGGCCTCTTGGCCGCAGCCGATGGTGGGGTGCTGATCCTCGCGATGGCCGAGCGGGCGCCGAGCGCCACCGTCTCGGCGATCACCGCCACCATGGACCAGGGTGCGGTCAGGGCCGAGCGTGACGGCCTGACCCTGGCCCACCCGGGCCGCTTCGGCGTCGTCGCCCTCGACGAGGGCATCGACGAAGACGAGGGCCTGCCGGCGGCCCTGCTCGACCGCCTCGCCTTCTGTCTCGACCTCGCTCCTGTGGCACCCAGCGATGCCGTCCCGGCCGAAGCCGTGATCGAGGCCGAGGGCAGTGACGCCGTCGCCGCCGCCCGCCGCCGTCTCGCCGCTGTCGGCATGGCCGACGACGTGGCCGAGGCCCTGGCGTCGACCGCCGTCGCCCTCGGCATCGATTCGCTCCGCGCCGTCCTTTTCGCGCTCCGAGCCGCCCGCGCCGCCGCGGCGCTGACCGGTGCCGAGACGGTCGGTGAGGCCGAGGCCCGGCTCGCGGCCGAGCTCGTCCTCGCCCCGCGCGCCACACAGCTGCCGATGCCACCCGAGAGCGAGGCCGATGAGCAGCCGCCACCGGAACAAGAGCAGCCGCCACCACCACCCGACGGGCCACCCGACGCGCCAACCGAAGAGCCGCCGGACGAGCGCGACGACCAGCGCCCGCCCGACCAACTGCCCGACCTCGACGATCTCGTCCTCGCCGCCGCCGCTGCCGCCATCCCGCCCGGGCTGCTCGCCCAGCTCCAGCTGCGGCGCGACCGCCGCGGCGGCGGGCCCGGCAAGGCCGGTGCCGTGCAGAAAAGTCTCACCCGCGGCCGCCCGCTCGGCACCCGCCGCGGCCTGCCGCGTGGCGGCCAGCGCCTGGCCCTCGTCGACACGCTGCGCGCTGCCGCCCCCTGGCAGCCGCTCCGCCGCCGTGAACGCGGCCCGCTCGCCGCCGGCAAGAAGGTCGAGGTCCGCCCGGACGACTGCCGCATCAGCCGCTTCAAGCAGCGCACGGAGACCACCGTCGTCTTCGTCGTCGACGCCTCGGGCTCGACCGCCTTCAATCGCCTCGCCGAAGCCAAGGGGGCGGTCGAGCTGCTCCTCGCCGACTGCTACGTCCGCCGCGAATCCGTGGCGCTGATCACCTTTCGCGGCACGACGGCCGAGCTCCTGCTGCCGCCCACCCGGTCGCTCACCCGCGCCAAGCGCTCGCTCGCAGGATTACCGGGCGGCGGCGGCACACCGTTGGCCGCCGGGCTCGAGGCCGCGGCCGACCTCGCTGATGCCGTGAGCCGCAAGGGCCGGACCCCGATCCTGGTGCTGCTCGCCGACGGCAGCGCCAACATCGCCCGCGACGGCACCGCGGGCCGCCCCGCCGCCGAGGCCGATGCGACCATGGCCGCCACCCGGCTCCGGCTCGCCGGCCACACCACGCTTTTCATCGACACCAGCCCACGCCCCCGCCCCAAGGCGCGCGAGCTCGCCGCTGCCATGGCGGCGCGCTATTTGGCCCTGCCACGAGCCGACTCGCTGACCTTGTCCAACGCCGTCAAGGCGGGGACAGCAAGCCTTCGCCCGACCGGGTAGCAGGGTGGACCGAAACCCGACCTTCGATCGCCTGGGACCGGATTGGCCGAACCGCGAGGCGAGCCGCTTCGTGCGCGCCGGCGGCCTCCACTGGCACGTCCAGGAAATGGGGCAAGGGCCCACCATCGTTCTCGTCCACGGCACCGGGGCCGCCACCCACTCCTGGCGCGACCTCGCACCGCTGCTCGCCCGGGATTTCCGCGTCGTCGCCATGGACCTCCCGGGCCACGGCTTCACCGACAAGCCCAAAGCACTCCGCCGCCTCTCGCTGCCCGCCATGGCGAGGGGCCTGGGCCAGCTGCTCGACGTGCTCGACGTCGCCCCGGCCATCGTCGCCGGACACTCGGCCGGGGCCGCGATCCTGGTGCGCATGTGCCTCGACGGTCTGATCGCACCGGGCTCACTGGTCAGCCTGAACGGCGCGTTTCTGCCGTTTACCGGCTTTGCCGGCAAGGTCTTCCGTCCGGCAGCCCAGCTCATGGCGATCAACCCCCTGGTGCCCCGCCTGTTCGCGCGCCGCGCCCGCGATCCCGCCGTGCTCGACCGCCTGGTCGGCAATACCGGCTCCACCCTCGATCCCACCGGCGTGGCGCTCTACGGCCGTCTGGCCTCCGACCACCGCCACGTCCAGGGGGCGCTGGGCATGATGGCCGCCTGGGATCTGGCACCGATCGCCCGCGACCTGCCGAAGCTCGCCTGCCGCCTCTTGCTCGTCGTCGGCGCCTTCGATCGCACCATCCCGCCCTCCAACGCCCGCCGGGTGCAGGCCTTGGTGCCCGGCGCCCGCATCGTCACCCTCGAGCGCCTCGGCCACCTCGCGCACGAGGAGGACCCGACCGCCGTCGCCGCCCTGATCCGAAAGGAGGCGGTCGTGACACCAAGCCTGCAGCCGGACCAGCAATCGTCCTGAAGCCGCAGCAAAGGGCTGGTCATCGCGCAAAAGTTCGGGCTACAACTGTCAGGCAATGTTGACACTCGATGAAATCAGCCCGACTGACTGCCCGCCCGCGAGCGGCGATGCCGCCGCATCTCACGCAGCGGATCACCGCCCGCACGCCGTCGTCATCGGCAGCGGCTTCGGCGGCCTCGCCGCCGCCATCCGCCTCGGTGCCCGCGGCTACCGGGTGACCGTGCTGGAAAAGCTCGATGCCCCGGGCGGCCGGGCCTATGTCTACCGGCAGGACGGCTACACCTTCGACGCCGGCCCGACCATCATCACAGCACCCTTCCTGTTCGAGGAGCTCTGGCAGCTCTGCGGCAAGCGGCTCGAAGACGACGTCGAGCTCCGGGCGATCTCGCCCTTCTACCGGATCCGCTTCGACAACGGCGAGCACTTCGACTACACGGGCGATCCGGAGCAGATGCGGGCCGAGGTCGCCCGCTTCTCGCCCGACGACGTCGCCGGCTACGAGCGCTTCCTCGAGCACTCCGAGAAGATCTTCGAAAAGGGCTTCGTCGAGCTCGGCCACGTGCCCTTCGGCTCGTTCGCCGACATGCTGAAGATCGCCCCGGATCTCATCCGGCTCGAGAGCTGGCGGAGTGTGCACGGCCTGGTCGCCCGGTACATCAAGGACGAGCGGCTGCGCCACGTTTTCAGCTACCACCCGCTCCTGGTCGGCGGCAATCCGTTCGCCGCGTCCGCCATCTACTGCCTCATCTGCTTTCTCGAACGCCGCTGGGGCGTGCATTTCGCGATGGGCGGTACCGGCCGGCTGGTCACCGGCATGGTCGGCCTGATCGAGGGCCAGGGCGGCAGCCTCCGGCTCGAGCAGGGCGTGGCCGAGATCCTGGTCGAGAGCGGCAAGGCCAAAGGCGTCAGGCTCGAATCGGGCGAAACCCTCGTGGCCGACATCGTCGTCTCGAATGCCGATTCCGCCACCACCTACAAGAAGCTGATCAAGCCCGAGCATCGCCGCCGCTGGACCGACAGGAAGCTCGCCCGGACCCGCTACTCGATGAGCCTCTTCGTCTGGTATTTCGGCACGAATCGGCGGTTCGAGGACGTCCCGCACCACACCATCCTCTTTGGCCCCCGCTACGAGGCGCTGCTCCACGACATCTTCGAGAAGAAGATTCTGGCGGACGACTTCAGCCTCTATCTTCACCGCCCGACCGCGACCGACACGTCGCTGGCGCCGGACGGCTGCGATGCATTCTACGTACTCACACCGGTGCCCCACAACGACAGCGGCATCGACTGGAAGGTCACGGCCGAGGTGCTCCGCCAGCGGATCGAGCGCCACCTCGAGGCCACCATGCTGCCGGGGCTGAAGGAGGCCGTCGTCACCTCGACCATGCTCACCCCCGACGATTTCGAGCACCGCCTCTCCTCCTACAAAGGCGCAGCCTTCGGTCTCGAGCCGGTGCTGACGCAGAGCGCCTGGTTCCGTCCGCACAACAAGAGCGAGGACATCGACGGCCTATACCTCGTCGGTGCCGGCACCCACCCCGGTGCCGGTCTGCCGGGCGTCCTCTCCTCTGCCCGAGTGCTCGACAGCATCGTCCCACACGGCGACGACGCCCTGAAACAAAAGGGGGCTGCCCTTGCTTGATCCGAGAACGCGCGAACGCGACGATCTCGCCCGGTGCCGGGCGATGATCAAGGTGGGCTCGAAGAGCTTCTACGCCGCCTCCCTGCTGTTGACGCCCAAGGTCCGGGACCCGGCCTATGCGCTCTACGCCTTTTGCCGGCTCGCCGACGACGCGGTCGACCTCGGCGACGACCGCCTCGCTGCGCTTGCCCGGCTGGAGACCCGCCTGCACGCGGTCTATGCCGGCAAGCCCTTGGACAACCCGGCCGATCGCGCCTTCACCCGGGTGGTCGAGCACTTCGTGATTCCGCGCCAGCTGCCGGAAGCCCTGCTCCAGGGTCTGCGCTGGGACGCCGAGGGCCGGCTCTACCACGAACTCGCCGACCTCGAGGCCTACGCCACCCGGGTCGCCGGCACCGTGGGTGCGATGATGACGCTGATCATGGGGGTCCGCGAGCCGCGCACGCTGGCCCGCGCCACCGACCTCGGCATCGCCATGCAGCTCACCAACATCGCCCGCGACGTCGGCGAGGATGCCGCCAACGGCCGGCTCTATCTGCCGCGCAAGTGGCTTCTGGCGGCAGCCATCGACCCCGACGCCTTCATCCGCAGCCCCCGCTTCGACCACCGTCTCGCCACGGTGATCGAACGCCTGCTCGAAGCCGCCGATCAACTCTACGCACGGGCCACGCCCGGCATCGCCGAGTTGCCGCTCGCCTGTCGTCCGGCAATGCGCGCCGCCGGCAAGCTCTATGCCGAGATCGGCCGCGAGGTCAGGCGATCCGGCCACGATTCGGTGACCCGCCGTGCGGTCGTCCCTGGTCGGCGCAAGCTCGGGCTGGTCGGCCGGGCCTTCGTCGAGGCACCGCTCCTGGCCAGGAGCGAGACCGCCCCTGCCCTGCCCGCCGCCCAGTTCCTGGTCGACGCGGTGGCCCGGCAGCCGCTCGACCGGCGCCCGGAGATCCCCTGGTGGGATCTAGGCCGCCGCTTCGGCCGGATGATCGAGCTGATGTTCGTTGCCGAAGCCCGCCGCCAGGGTCGCCAGCCCTTCAGTGAAGCCCAGGCTTGAGCAACCTGCCGATCATCCTGATCGAGGTGGTGCTGATCATGGGCGCTGTCCTCGCCTTCGGCATCTGGCAGCTGCGGGCGCTCAAGAAGCAGACCAAGCCCCAGGACCAGCAGAAGAAACGGGACGAGGGCCAGCAGGACTGAGGCTCGACCACGGCTACCGGAACCCCATATGCCGGGCATGCCCAGCGAGATCTTGCCATCGCCCGCCCCGCTCGACCGGCGCCTGTCCATCGCCCCGATGATGGACTGGACCGACCGCCATTGCCGGTTCTTCCACCGGCTCTTGGCACCGCGGGCCCTGCTCTACACCGAGATGGTCACCACCGGCGCCATCCTGCACAACGACCCGGAGCGCTTTCTCGCCTTCGATCCGCGCGAGAGTCCGGTGGCGCTGCAGCTCGGCGGCAGCGAGCCCGAGGAGCTCGCCCGCGCCACTGCGATCGCCGAGGCCTGGGCTTATGCCGAGATCAACCTCAATTGCGGCTGTCCGTCGGATCGGGTGCAGAGCGGCCGCTTCGGCGCCTGCCTGATGGCCGAGCCGGCACGCGTCGCCGAGTGCATCGCCGCGATGCGCGGCGCAACCGCGAAGCCGGTCACGGTCAAGTGCCGGATCGGCATCGACGACAGTGACGAGGAGGCCTTTCTCGACCGATTCGTCGACCGGGTGGCGGCGGCCGGCTGCCGGGTGTTCATCGTCCACGCTCGCAAGGCTTGGCTCAAAGGCCTGAGCCCCAAGCAGAACCGCGAGGTGCCGCCCTTGAACCACCCGCGGGTCGCCCGTCTGAAGCAGCGCCGGCCGGACCTCGAGATCGTGCTCAACGGCGGCATCACCGAGCCCGAAGCGGCCGCCGCAGCGCTCGAGCTGGTCGACGGGGTGATGATCGGCCGGGCGGCCTACCAGACCCCGTATCGCCTGCCCGCTTTCACCCGCGCCTTGCAGGACCCGGGCTTCGCCGATCCGGACCGGGCCTGCGTCCTCGCCGCGATGCGGGCGCATGCGGCCGAGGTGGCCCGCCACGGCACGCCGGTGCGCGCCATAGCCCGCCACCTGCTCGGCCTCTACAACGGCGAGCGCGGGGCGCGGGCTTGGCGGCGGCGGCTGAGCGAGACGATGCACGAGGACGACGCCGGGCCGGGGCTGCTGATCCCGCTCGCAGCACCACTACGCGACGAGCCGGCGCCGCCACGCGCGGATGGTTCGCCCGCTTTAACGATTTCTTAAGACCAGGGCGCTAGCTTCGGGACAGCGCATGCAGTGCCGAAGGATCGAATTCGATGCAAATGCCGTCTAACACCGATATGTCGGCGCTGCCGCCGAAGCGGCGGCCGGCAGCTCGCATCCTCGCCGCCCGCCTGATGAGCGACGAGGGCGCCGCCGTCGCCGTCGAATACGCCATCCTGGGCGGCCTCATGGCGCTGATCGCCATCGGCAGCTTCAGCGCCTTCGGTGACAGCGCCACCGGCCTCTGGGCTTGGATCAGCGGCGACCTGAGCGCTGCCATGACCCCATAGTCGTCCCGGCCGTCGCCCGTCAGCTCATGTTGAGCAGGCGCCGAATGGGCTTGGTGACCTTCGAGATCTTGCGCTCGATCCCGACGGTCCCGCTCATGTCGCGAAAGCTCAGCTGCAGCATTCGGCGCACGCCGACATGCTGCTTGTGGCCGTGCCAGGAGGTCGGCGTGTTGCGAAAGGCGATCAGCGTGCCGGAGACCGGCTCGACCTCGGTCGTGTAGTCCTCGATGTCGTGCTCGTTCCGGCAGATCCGGAGCTTGCCGCCCGGCGCATCCCAGCTTTCGTTGAAATAGAGCAGGAGCGTGATCAGCTTCGAGCGATGATCGTGATGGATCCGCCCGTCGGTCGCCTCGGCCAGCGAGCGCAAGCCGATGGTCGGCTCGGTCTTGCTGAGGTCGAGCCCGAACTTGGCCCCGATCGCGTCGCGAAACCGGGTGCCGTTCAACTCCTCGAGCAAGAGATCGAAGGTCGGCCCCTGCGGCACTTCGCCCGGCTCGACATTGCCCGGGCGCGTAATCTCGGGGTAGTCGCGGATCAGCAGCGGTTGCGCCGCCCCGGTGACGAAATCCTCGACCAGCACGTGGTTGTAGGGATCGGTGAGCAGCGGCGACGCCTCGAGCTTGGCGTAGTCGAAGAGATCGTCGGCCGAAAGCTCGGCCGGCATGCGGGCGGCAGCCTGCGCCATCTTGGCATCTCCGAGTAGGCGGTGGCCAGGAGCCGGTTCGCCCGGCACGCGACACCGCGGTGTCCGAAT
>SLRI01000115.1 GCA_007131045.1 Rhodospirillales bacterium | reverse complement strand
TCGGTATAGCGCCCCTCGCCGCGCAGCAGGCGCGGGTCCTCGGTCCGCGGCACCGGCTGGCCGATCCCGAATTTCGGCACGAAGCTCATGGCTCATCCTTCCGGTTTGGTCCGTCCGGCCCTGTCGCGGCCGGGCCTCTTCGACGCTGGTCAGGTGGTGGCGAAGGGATCGAGCAGGCGCACACCGGTGGACGCTATGTCCTTGGTGTTGCGGCTGACGAGGGTGAGGTCGTGAACGAGGGCGGTGGCGGCGAGCAGCGCATCGATCGGCGGGATGGGGCGGGCGGCCGCGAGCTGCCCCCAGCGGTCGGTGATGGCAGCGTCGACAATCAATGTGCGACCGTGATACTCGGCGTCGAGCGAGGCGTGCCATGTTTCGAGCACGGCGGCCTGGGCCGGATCGCGGCGTTTCAGTCGCTCGATGCCGGCCCGGATTTCGCCGAGCACCAGCACGCTGAGAAACATCTGGTCGCGAGGCGTTGCTTGCCACCAGCGCCGCATCGCGGGGTGCGCGCGAGTTCGCTTGCGCATCTCGGAAATGACGTTGGTATCGAGGAGAAAGGTCAAAGGTCGATGTCGCGCCCCGGGCTCTTGTCGCGGCTGCTGACGACGTCCTCCCAAAACGCATCGTCGCCGGGTGCCAGCTCCAGCATTTCCTTGAAGTCCTCGGCAAACGCCCAGGACTCGCCGCGCAGGGCCGCGGCGTGCTTCAGCAGTGCCGGCACGGCGTCTTTCGGGACCATGACCTCGACGCGCACCAGTGGCGCTTCGGTGTCGGCCTTCTCGGTGGGTTCAGCAATCGTCATAAATCCTCCGTCAGATGGCGGATTTTAGCAGATCCCGGAGCCCGCCGTCCAACACCCGACGTGAAAAGGCGCCCGCCGGGGCGAGCGCCTTCTCTGCTAGCAGCGCGTCCGCCTCAGCCGACCCAGACCTTGTTGAACTGGTGGTAGGTCGTGGGATGCGGCGGGTAGCCGTGCACGTTGCCGCGGGCGATGGTGTAGACCGGCTGCCAGACCGGCAGGAAGACGAAGGCGTCGTCCTGCATGATCTTCTGCACCCGCTCCATGACCACCCGGCGCTCGTCGGGATCGAGGATCGATTCGGCCTCGTTCAGGGCCGCCTCGAACTCGGGATTGTTGTAGTTGCTCTCGTTCCACGGCACGCCCGCCCGGTAGCCGACCGACAGCACCATGGTGCCCAGGGGGCGATGGGTCCAGGAGGTGGCGCCGAACGGTGTCTGGTCCCAGATCTCCCAGAACCGCGAGGAGGGCATCACGTTGATGTTGAGGCGGATATTGCATTCGCGCCACTGGTCGCGCATCGCCTCGCAGACCGACTGCTGCCACACCCCGTTGGTGTTGCCGACGTCGACGGTGAGGTCGATGCCGTCCGGATAGCCGGCCTCGGCCAAGAGCTCGCGCGAGCGCTCGACGTCGCGGACCATTGGCGGCAGCTCGGCGTATTCCGGATGCACCGGCGAGACGTGGTGGTCCTCGCCGACATCGCCCGCCTCGCCGAACACCAGCTCGCGAATCCGCGCCCGGTCGAGGCCGGCCTGCATCGCCTGCCGGAGCGTCTTGTTGTTGAACGGCTCCTGGTCGACCTTGACCCGCACCGCCAGCGTCTGGGCGGTCCTGGCCGGCAGGATCGTGCCGTCGATTGCCTCGGCGAAGGCCATCTGCTCATGGCCGAAGCTGAAGATCGCGTCCACGTCGCCGCCGGCGAAGGCGACGAGCTGGTTCTCGCTGTCGAAGTTGTAGTAGTGGATCTCGTCGAGGAAGACCTCGCCGCCCCAGTATTCGAAGGGCTCGCCGGTCTCGGTCTCGCGCACCCGGGTCAGGATGCAGCGCTCGCCGACCGCGAGCTGGCTCAGCGTAAAGGGCCCGGTGCCGATCGGGTTGGCGGAGAAGGGCGCGGTGAACGACGGGTGCACGATCGCCGTCGGATAGTTGTAGAGATCCTCGGGGAAGGAGAGGACCGGCTGCTTGCAGTGGAAGCGGATGGTCAGATCATCGACGATCTCGATCGCCCCGTCGCGCAGCCGGGTCTCCATCCGCGGCGTGCCGTCGTCGTCCTGCTCGCCGGTATCGACATTGTCGACGAGGGCCGCGATCGACGACAGGCCGATATTGGAGGAGCCGAGCGCCGGATCGGTCCAACGCTCGACGTTCCAGGCAACCTGGTCGGCAGTCAGCTCGTCACCATTGTGCCACTTGACGCCGGGCCGCAGGTAGAAGGTCCAGGTCATCAGATCGTCCGACGCTTCCCAGCTCTCGGCGAGCATCGGCCGGGTGACGTTGTCGACCCCGGTCATCGCCAGGTACTCGACGATGTGCCGGGCCTGATTCGACATCTCGGTCCAGCTGAAGGTCGCCGGATCGTCCATCCGCTGCACCAGCATGCCGACCCGGAGCGTGCCGCCGGAAACCGGATCGCCCTCCGGCTCGGGGAACGGCATCTCGTTGGCCATGGCCGGGGCCGGCAGGCCCGCCATGGTGTAGGCGGCGGTGGCGCCGACCCCCAGGAGTGCTGCGATCCGCACGAAGCCTCGGCGGTCGAGCTTGCCGCGCTGCATCAGATCGTAGGCTTCGTCGACCTTGGGGTGGAGGCGATTGGACGGCTTGTCCGTCGTCATGGTGCTGGCTCCCTAAAGCGCTGATCCCCGTCCGGGGCATTGC
>SLRI01000651.1 GCA_007131045.1 Rhodospirillales bacterium | reverse complement strand
TGGGTCGCGGCCATCGCCTCGATGCAGGTGCGCACCACGTTGTTCATCACGTCCTGGGCGGTCAGCGACCAGCCCGAGGTCTGGCAATGGGTGCGCAAGGAGAGCGAGCGCGGGTCTTTCGGCTCGAACGCCTCCTCGACCAGCTTGGCCCAGAGCAGCCGGGCGGCCCGGAGCTTGGCCACCTCCATCCAGTAGTTCATGCCGATGGCCCAGAAGAAGCTGAGCCTGGGCGCGAACCGGTCGACGCCGAGCCCGGCCTTCATCCCGGTTCGGATGTATTCGACCCCGTCGGCCAGCGTGTAGGCGAGCTCGAGGTCGGCCGTCGCACCCGCCTCCTGCATGTGATAGCCGGAGATGCTGATCGAGTTGAATCGCGGCATCTTCTCGGCGGTGTAGGCGAAGATGTCGGCGATGATCCGCATCGAGGGGGCGGGCGGGAAGATGTAGGTGTTGCGGACCATGAACTCCTTGAGGATGTCGTTCTGGATGGTCCCGCCCAGCTTCTCCGGCGGCACCCCCTGCTCCTCGCCGGCGAGGATATAGAGCGCCAGGACCGGCAGCACCGCACCGTTCATGGTCATCGAGACGGTCATCTCATCGAGTGGGATGCCGTCGAACAGCTGGCGCATGTCGAGGATCGAATCGATCGCCACCCCGGCCATCCCGACATCGCCCGCGACCCTCGGGTGATCGCTGTCGTAGCCCCGGTGCGTCGCCAGATCGAAGGCGATCGAGAGCCCCTTCTGCCCGGCCCGCAGATTGCGGCGGTAGAAGGCGTTCGACTCCTCGGCGGTCGAGAACCCGGCATACTGGCGGATCGTCCAGGGCTGGCCGACATACATCGTCGGATAGGGGCCGCGCAGATAGGGCGGCAGGCCCGGCAGGGTATCGAGAAAGTCGAGCGGGCCCATGTCGTTCGGCCCGTAGAGCGGCTGGACGTCGATCTGCTCGGGGGTGGTCCAGGCGGCCTCGTCCGGCGCCCGGCCGGCCGCCGCCTCGAACGCCGCCGCCCAGTCGGCAGCTTCACGCACCGGCCCGAGGTCGAGCGGGTGGCCGGTGAAGCTCGGAATCCGGCTCATGCCGCCTCTCCCATGGCCAGCGATTGGACGTCCTCGAGCAGCCCCAGAAGGTTGACACCCTGGTGGACGAAGCCGTCGATGCCGATCGCCCGGAGCCCTTCGTCCGGCCGGCCGCCCGCATAGAGGGCGATCGCACCCCGGCCGAGCAGCGCCTCGATGAGGGGGGTCGCCTCGCCGGGCATCTTGCGGTCGAGCCCGCAGAGACAGGCGATGTCGGTGCCCGCCTCGGCGAACGCCCGGCCGATCGTGTCGAGATCGGCACCCGTGGGAACGACGACGGTCTCGATCCCGCCGGCGGCAAACGCGTTCTGCACGAAGGCGAGTTCGGCCGCGTGGCGGGCCAAAGGCCCGATGCCGACGACGAAGACCCGAGGCCGGCTTCCGTCCTCGGCGAGCGCCACGTCGCTCAGATCGCGCAGCCGCTCGAATCCGGCAGCGAGCCGCATCGGCTGAAGCGGTGCTGTGATCCGCCTGGGCGGGACCCGGCGGCCGAGCCGCTGCTCGGCCAGGGCCAGGAGCCCCGAAAGCTCGACCGCATCGGCCTCGAGCGGCGCCTCGTCGAGATCGGGAAAGCTGCTGACCCCGGTGATCGGCGTTCGGTTGTGTGCGAGGTCCGAGAGCCGGGCCAGATAGGTCTCGGCGATCGCGTCCTGGACCAGACCCTGGCGCAGTGCCGCGAGCATGCCGCCCTCGCCCTCGATCCCCTGGACCATCGGCCAGGCCTTGGCCGCGAGTTCCCGGCTCATCGCCTCGATGAACCAGCTGCCGCCGGCGGGGTCGATCACCCGGTGCAGCTGGCTCTCCTCCATCAAGATGAGCTGGATGTTGCGGGCGATCCGCCGGCCGAGCCGCGCCCCCTCGCCGAGGGCGGCGTCGAACGGCAGGACGGTGACCGCCGCCGCACCGCCGATCGCCCCGGCGAAGCAGGCAGCCGTGCTGCGCAGCATGTTGACCCAGGGATCGCGGCGGGTGAGCATCCGTGATGCGGTGCGGACGCGAAGTCGCATCGGTACGTCCGGCACGCCGCAGGCCGCCGTGACCTCGGCCCAGAGCCGCCGTGCCGCCCGGCACTTGGCGATGGTGAGGAAGAGATCGGCGTCGGCGGCCAGCGTGAAGGCGAGCCGCGGGGCGACGAGCTCCGGCCCGAGCCCGGCGGCATCGGCGGCGCGCAGGTAGGCGATGCCGGTGGCGATGGCGGCTGCCAGCTCCTGCGCCTCGCTGGCGCCCGCGGCATGGTAGAGCTCGCCGTCGACATGCAGGAGGTCGAGCCCAGGCCAGTCGCCGATCAGCCGATGGACCAGCGCCAGGCTGGGCTCGAGGGCGCCCTCCGGATCGGCCCGGCCGAGGGCCACCGCAGCCAAGGGATCGAGCCCGAGATCGGCGCGAACCGCGTCCGGGGCATGGCCGCGCTCCTGGACCACCCTGAGAAAGGCCTCGGCCGTCTCGACAGCGCGTCCGGGCGCCTCGAGCTGGACCGGCGCCAGATCGAGCATCACCCCCTCGAGCAGCCGGGCGAGGCCGTCGGCGTCGTGGGCCAGCACCCCGTCCGGCTCGTCGTCGCCGAGCGCGAAGGCGGTATCGAGGCGGAGTGCCACCGAGGTCAC
>SLRI01000519.1 GCA_007131045.1 Rhodospirillales bacterium | reverse complement strand
GCGAGGGTGACCGGATCACCCGGCACCTGGTGATCATCGGCATCGGCACCATGGCCTTCACCATGGCCGATATCCTGCTCGAGCCGTTCGGCGGCGAGGTGCTGGGGCTGAGCGTCAGTGCGACGACCAAGCTCACCGCCCTCTTTGCCGCTGGCGGACTCGCCGGATTCGCCTACGCCTCCTACACCCTCGGCCGGGGCGGCGAAGCCTATCGGGTGGCGCGGATGGGGGCGGTGATCGGCGTGCCGGCGTTCTTGATGGTGATGCTGGCGGCCCCGCTCGAGATGATCTCCATCTTTCTCGCCGGCAACTTCCTGATCGGCTTCGGCGGTGCCCTGTTCGCCCATGGCACGCTGACCGCGACCATGAGCCGAGCACCCAAGGAGCAGGCCGGCCTGGCGCTCGGTGCGTGGGGCTCCGTGCAGGCGACCGTCGCCGGGGTCGCCATGGTGGCGAGCGGCGGGATCCGCGATCTGGTCAACCTGATGGGCGGGGCCACGGCCGGGCTCTGGGGGATGCCGGGCGTCGCCAACGGCTACATGACCGTCTACGCGATCGAGATCGTCCTCTTGCTCGTCGCCATCGCCCTGGCCCTGCCGCTGATCCGCCGGGCGGTGGCCCCGGCGCCGGCCGCGGCAGCCGCCCGGGCACCCTGAGCGCCCGTGGCGCCCCGCCCGATCCTCGAATATCCCGACCCGCGGCTGCGCGAACGCTCGCTGCCGGTCGCGCGCTTCGGCGCCGACCTCGCCCATCTGATCGAGGACCTTATCGCCACGCTCCATGCCACGCCCGGCATCGGCCTCTCCGCACCGCAGATCGGCACGCTGCAGCGGGTGCTGGTGACGGACCATTCGGGCGACAAGACGGCGCCCGAGGTCTACGTCAATCCCCTGATCCTGGAGCGCTCGGCGATCGGCATCATCGAGGAGAGCTGCCTCTCGGTCCCCGGCATCACCGGCAACGTCTTTCGCGCGACCAGGCTCCGGGTCCAGGCCCAGGATGCCACCGGCACCGCCTTCGAGCGCGACCTCGACGGCATGCCGGCGGTCTGCCTGCAGCACGAGATCGATCACCTCGACGGCAAGCTCTTCATCGACCGCCTGATGCCCTGGCGGCGGCTGATGATCCGCCTCGCCGCCGCCAGGCGGGCGCCCTCTCCCTCAGCCTGAGGACGCTGCTCCGCCTCACGGCCAAAAGCGTTGCCACAAGCGCTGGACCTCGAGGTCGATCCGGCCCTCGGCGGCGAGCGGGGCCAAATCGAGGGTGGCATCGCCCACCCGCAGCCTCGGCTCGTTCTCGGCCGCGAAGTGCAGCGGCAACCGGGTGTGCCGCTCGCCGGTGCCGCGGACGGTCAGCGCCCGGCGGCCGCCGACGGTCTCGCCCGGCACGGCGTCGGCGGGCAGGCCCGCACCCACCGAGCGTGTGACGGTCCGATGGTGGATCAGGTCGGCGCGCCAGCCGACGCGGAACTCGTCCTCGACCAGGGTCTGCTCGACCGAGTGGCGGTGGCTGAGGATGACCCGCTCGCCGGGGGTGACGGTGCGGCGCCAGGGCTCGCCCTCGCTCTCGACGACGACCACCGGCAGGAAGAGGGCGAGGCCGGCGAGCGGGACGGCCGTGGTCCCGATGCCGGCGATGGTCCGCTCGAGCCGGCTCGGCTGGCGCGCCTCGTCGCCCTCCTGGCGGCCGAGTTTCCAGGTCTGAAACAGCCAGACGCCGCCCATCAGCGCAAAGCCCAGGGCGTCGATCGCGACGCTCGGCTGGATCAGCAGGATGGCGGCCCCGGTCATGATCATCCGCTCGATCACGCTGGCCCGGGTGCGCCACCAGCCCTCCTTCATCACGGCCAGCGCATAGACGCCGATCAGGCCCGAGATCACGACCCAGAAGAGCTCGAACACCCGGATGTCGCCGAGGAGCAAGAGCACCGGGTTGTAGACGAACATGAAGGGGATGATGAAGGCGGTGATCGCGAACTTGAAGCTCTCGAAGGCCGTCCGGATGGGCCCTGCCCGGGCGATCCCGGCAGCCACATAGGCGCCGAGGCCGACCGGCGGCGTCGTGTCCGCGAGGATGCCGAAGTAGAAGACGAACATGTGGGCGGCCAGGAGCGGCACCTCGAGCTGGACCAGCGCCGGCGCCATCAGCGTCGCCATGATGATGTAGTTGGCGGTGGTCGGCACGCCGAGGCCGAGGATGATCGAGCCGATGGCGGTGAAGACCAGGGCCGCCCAGAGCTCGCCGCCACTGAGCACGAGCAGGATCGACTGCATCCGCAGGCCGAGGCCGGTGAGCGTGATCACGCCGATGATGATGCCCGCCGTCGCACAAGCCGCCGAGATCGGGATCGCCTGGCGCGCCCCGTCGGCCAGTGCCTTGACGAGGTCGATGCCCCAGTCCGTCCAGGTCTTGGCGAAGATGCCGGAGAGGGTCGCGGGTGCCGCGGCAGCATCGCCGCGCTCGCTGCCGGCGCGCTCGCGCTCGAGCGCCTTCTCCACGTCGGCGAACGGGTTCTCGCCCCTGAGCTGTGCCGAAACCGCCCGCCAGACGATGATGGTGTTCCTGGCGACCAGCGAAACGAGCAGTGCCAGGGGGATCGACCAGAAGGCCGACATGGTGGGCGAGTAGCGCAGCCAGACCAGCATGAAGACGAGGCCGAAGATCGGGATCAGGAGGTAGGCCTGGCCG
>SLRI01000451.1 GCA_007131045.1 Rhodospirillales bacterium | reverse complement strand
ATGGCGACGAGGAAGAGGACCGAGCCGATCAGCGTATAGAGGAAGAACTTGAACGACGCGTAGATCCGCCTGGCCCCGCCCCAGACCCCGATGATCAGGTACATCGGGATCAGGATGCCCTCGAAGAAGACATAGAAGAGCACCATGTCGAGCGAGACGAAGACGCCGACCATGAGCGTTTCCATGACCAGAAACGCGACCATGTACTCCTTGATCCGGTGCTGCACCGAGTGCCAGGAGCTGATGATGACGACGACCGTCAGAAGGGTCGAGAGCAGCACGAACCAGAGCGAGATGCCGTCCACGCCGACGTGGTAGTCGATGCCGAAGCCCGGCAGCCAAGTGCGCCGCTCGACCAGCTGGAAGCCCGCCTGGGCGTTGTCGAAATTGGCGAGGACCAGAAGCGAGAGGGCGAAGGTGACGAGCGAGGTCCAGAGCGCCACGGCGCGCGCGTTCTGCGCCACGACCGGCCCCTCGCCACGGATCAACATGATGAAGGCGGCACCGACCAGCGGCAGGAAGGTGACGAGCGAGAGCAGCGGCCAGTCGGTCATCGCCTCAACCCCGCCCGACCATCATGTACCAGCTGACCAGAAAGGCGACCCCGATCAGCATCGCAAAGGCGTAGTGGTAGACAAAGCCGGTCTGCAGCCGGGCCGCCCGGCGCGCCGTGGCCCAGGCCGCCGCCGCCACCCCGTCCGGCCCGAAGCGGTCGATGATCCCCTGGTCACCGGCGCGCCACAAGCCGAGCCCCAAGGCCTTGGCCGGGCGGACGAAGATCGCGTCATAGAGCTCGTCGAAATACCACTTGTTGTAGAAGAAGGTGTGCAGCGGCTTGAGGGCCCTGGCCACCCGGCCCGGCATCTCGGGCAATTGCATGTAGAAGAGATACGAGAGCCCGAGCCCGACGGCCATCGCGATGATCGGCGACAGCTTCACCCAGAGCGGCACGTAGTGCATGTCGTAGAGCACGGTGTTGTCCGGGTGGCTGAAGATCGCCCCGGCCCACCAGGCCCCATCGTCGGCGATCATGCCGTAGCCGACAAAGCCGGCGACGAGGGCACCGGCGGCCAGCACGCCCAGGGGAATGGTCATCACCTTGGGGCTCTCGTGGACATGGGCCTGCACATGCTCGTCGGCCCGGCTTTCCCCGTGGAAGGTCATGAAGATCAGCCGGCCGGAATAGAACGCGGTCAACACGGCGGCGGTCAGCCCGAGCCAGAAGGCATAGAGCGCAAACGCGTTGGGCGAGGCGAAGGCGGCCTCGAGCACCGCGTCCTTGGAATAGAAGCCGGCGGTGAACGGAAAGCCGACCAGGGCCAGCGTGCCGATCCACATCATCGCGTAGGTGATCGGGATCTTCTTGTAGATGCCGCCCATCTTGCGCATGTCCTGCTCGTTCGACATCGCGTGGATGACCGAGCCGGCACCCAGGAAGAGCAGCGCCTTGAAGAACGCGTGCGTGTAAAGGTGGAAGATGCCGACCGAATAGGCGCCGACACCGCAGGCGAAGAACATGTAGCCGAGCTGCGAGCAGGTCGAGTACGCGATCACCCGCTTGATGTCGAACTGGGTGAGGCCGATCGTGGCAGCAAAGATCGCGGTCGATGCGCCGACGAAGGCGACCATCGCCAGGGCCACCGGCGCGTATTCGTAGACGGGCGAGAACCGGGCCACCAGGAAGACCCCGGCGGTCACCATGGTGGCGGCATGGATCAGTGCCGAGACCGGGGTCGGGCCCTCCATCGCATCCGGCAGCCAGGTGTGCAGCCCGAGCTGAGCCGACTTGCCCATCGCCCCGATGAACAAGAGGATGCCGATCACGGTGAGCGCGTGGAACTCGCCGCCGAAGACGACGATGCTCGCATCCGCCATGCCCGCGGCACCGGCGAAGATGACGTCGTACTGGACCGAATCGAAGAGCAGATAGCAGGCGGCGATGCCGAGCATCAGGCCCACGTCACCGACCCGGTTGACGAGAAAGGCCTTGATCGCCGCCGCACACGCCGAGGGCTTGGTGTACCAGAAACCGATCAAGAGATAGGAGGCCACGCCGACCCCCTCCCAGCCGAAGAACAGCTGGATCAGGTTGTCGGAGGTCACCAGCATCAGCATCGCGAAGGTGAAGAGCGAGAGATAGCTCATGAACCGCGGGATGCTCTTGTCGTGGCTCATGTAGCCCACGGAATAGACGTGGATGAAGAAGCTGATGAAGCTGACCACGAACATCATCACGCCGGAGAGCGCATCGATCCTGAGCGCCCAGTCGACCTCGAAGGTCGCGACGTTCATCCAGGTGAAGAGCTGGACCCGGAACGGCTCGGCCCCCATGGTCGCGAAGATGGCGATCACCGAGCAGAGGGCCGAGATGCCCATCAGGCCGCAGGTGACGTACTGCGCTCCCCGATCGCCGATCTGACGGCCGAAGAGCCCGGCGATGATGGCGCCCAGCAGCGGTGCGAAGACCAGGATGACGTAGAGCATGGCCGCCTAGAGCCTGTCCGAGGGGTTTATGAGGCATTTCATCGGCCTACGATCGACCGCCGGCGCGGAGCCGAGCGCAGCCCGATGCCGGGGCATCGGGCAAGCTCGGCGACAAAGCCGGCGCCGGTCGTAGGCCGACCGGAGGTGAGCTTGGCAGCGGCACCTGCTTCGTCGTCGAGCGGTCGACGATGCGCTGCATCGACGACCGCTCGACT
>SLRI01000054.1 GCA_007131045.1 Rhodospirillales bacterium | reverse complement strand
ATCCCGCAACAACGCGCCCGCCATCGCGTCCCTCCACCGCTTGTTCTTAATATGTTCACTCTAGGCTCGAGCCACCTTCTGGTCAACCCGACCTGAGCGTTGCGGAGAGGTAATCGACGTGAAATACACGCGGCTCGGCGACAACGCCTCGCCGCCGCTCGAATGGTCGGGCGCGCCCGAAGGGACCAACAGCTTCGCCCTCTTGCTCGAGGATCCGGATGCGCCGGGCGGCACCTTCCGGCACTGGGCGATCTACGACATTCCCGTCGGCACGACGGCGTTGGCGGTCGACGAGTCGGTCGGAACCAAGCTGCCGCAGGCGCGCAACGATTTCGGCGAAACCCGCTATGACGGCCCCGAGCCGCCGGCGGGGCATGGTCCGCATCGCTACCGTTTCTCGCTCCTCGCACTTGCGGTGCCGTCGCTCGACCTCGGCCCCGACGCGGACGTCGCGGCGGTGCGCGCCGCAGCCGAGCCGCACAGGCTCGAGGAAACTTGGCTGGTCGGGCTGTTCGCCCGCGAATCGAAGGAGATGTAGGCGCCATTGGCTGGCAGTGCGGCGGCCGGCGCGACGTCCCGCCGGCCGATCGGCGACGATCCTGCCTAGGGTCCTGCCGCAAGGCGAGCAGCGATCGCTGCCGAGGCCACACGCTCGGCGGGCGAGTCGGCGCGGCTGGTCAGCGACACCGGCGTTTTCAGCCCGACGACGACGCCCGCAGCTTTGCCACCGGCCAGGTAGTCGAGCTGCTTGGCCAACATGTTGCCGGCGACCAGTTCGGGAACCACGAGAATGTCGGCGCGACCGGCGACCGGCGAGATGATCCCCTTGATCGCCGCCGCCCGCTCCGAGATCGCGTTGTCGAAGGCGAGCGGCCCGTCGATCACCCCGCCCGTGATCTGGCCGCGATCCGCCATCTTGCAGATGGCCGCGGCATCGCAGGTCGAAGCGATCCCCTTGCGGACGGCTTCGGTGGCCGACAACAAGGCGACATGCGGCTGCTCGATGCCGAGCGTGACGGCGAGATCGATGGCGTTCTGGACGATGTCGCGAAGCTCGTCGAGGTCGGGCGCAATATTGATCGCCGCGTCGGTGATCAGCAGCAGCCGCTCGGCGCGGGGCACGTCCATCACGAAGACGTGGCTGGCGATGCGGCCGGTGCGCAACGCTTTTTTCTGCAGCAGCGCCGTCATCAGCACGGTGGTCTGCAGCCTGCCCTTCATCAGCATCTGCACCTCGTCCTCCGCGGCGAGCTCGCTCGCGCGCGCGGCCGCGGCAGCAGCATCGCGCACCTCGATGAGGGCAAAACGCTCGATCTCGAGTTCGGCACTCTCGGCCGCCGAACGAACGGCCTCTTCGGCACCGATCAACACGGGCTCGATCAAGCCCGCCTCGGCGGCCTGCACGGCGCCGCGCAGCGACGCCTCGTCGATCGGGTTGACCACGGCGCAGCGGACCGGCTCGCCGATCGCCTCCCTGGTCTCGGCGATCAGCCGGTCGAAGCGATTGCCGCCCACGCCTTTCGAGCGGCGATGACGCAGCTTCTGCTCGGGTGCGATCACCTCGGCCGTGCTCTTCAGCACCACCTCGCCGTCGTCGCGCTCGCAGCGGCAGTCCAGCGTCAAACGTCGCCCTTCCGCCTCTTTCCTGGCGACCCGGACAATCGTTCGGATCCGGTCGTCGGCTTCGATCGGCTGGAGAAAATCGAGCTTCTGCGAGACCAGAATGGTGCCGGGTCCGGGCAGTCTGGTGCCGATCGCCGCGGAAATCAGCGAGGCCCCCCAGATGCCGTGCGCGATGATCTCCTCGAAGCCCTGGTCGCGGGCGAAATCGCGGTCGACATGAAACGGGTTCACGTCGCCGGACAACGCCGCGAAGCACTGGATATCGTGCGCCGACAGGCGGCGCACGACCTCGACGCTCATGCCCTCCTCGATGTCGTCGAAGGGGACGTTCTCGAAGCTTTCCATCGGCGCTCTCTCCTGCTCGCTCAGCCGGTGATGTGGAGGCCGCTATCGACGTAGGTGACGTTGCCGGTGAGCTTGCCGGCGCCGTCGCTCACCAGGAAAGCCGCCACGTTGCCGACGTCGTCCTGGCCGACCAGCCGGTTGGTCGGCGCCCGCTGCCGGGCCCGCTCCAGGAGCTCGTCGAAGTCCTCGAGGCCGGACGCCGCCCGGGTGCGCAGCGGTCCGGGCGAAAGCGCATGGACCCGGATCGCCTGATCGCCGAGCTCGGCTGCGAGATAGCGCACGCTGCTCTCCAACGCCGCCTTGACCGGACCCATCAGGTTGTATTCCTCGACCACCCGCTCCGCACCGTAGAAGGTGAGCGTGAGCAGCGTCCCGCCGTTCGACATCAGCGGCTCGGCCCGGCGGGCGAGCCGAATGAAGGAATGGCAGGAGACGTTCATCGCCAGGAGAAACCCCGCCTCGGAGGAGTCGATCACCCGGGCGTGCAGGTCTTCCTTGGGTGCGAAGGCGACAGCGTGCAGCAGGAAGTCGAGCCGGCCCCAATCCGCCGCGATGCGCTCGAACAGTGCTTCGACCTGCGATGCATCGGTCACGTCGCAGGGCTCGAAAATGCTGGCGTCCAGGGCTTCGGCCAGCGGTTCGACATGCGGCTCGGCCTTGTCGTTCAGGTAGGTGACGGCAAGCTCGGCACCGCCGTCGCGGAATGCCCGAGCGCAGCCGTAGGCGATGCTGT
>SLRI01000241.1 GCA_007131045.1 Rhodospirillales bacterium | reverse complement strand
CGACGGGATCTTTCGCGGCACCGACTTCCTGCGGCAAGGCGGGCGGTTCGGGGTCGGGTCGGACAGCCACATCCGGGTCGATCTCGCGGACGAGCTCAGGACGCTCGAATACGGGCAGCGGCTGCGCGACCGACGGCGCAACCGGCTGGCGGCAGCGGGGGAGTCGGTCGGGCGAACCCTGTTCGACGGCGCGGCCGCGGGTGGGGCGCAGGCGCTGCAGCAGCCGACGGGGGCGATCGCGGTGGGTCGGCGGGCCGACATCGTGATCCTCGATCCCGAGCATCCGGCGCTGGTCGGCAAGGCCGGCGACGATCTCGTCGATGGCTGGCTCTTCGCCGCCGGGCGGTCGCCGGTGGCCTCGGTCTATGCGGCGGGCAAGCGGGTGGTCGACGGTGGCCGGCACGTGGCGGCGGCGCGGGTGGGTGCCCGGTTCAGGGTGGTCATGCACAAAATCCGTGACGCGCTCTGATTGACCGCATGCATCAATTTTGGTACCGCACTCAAGAGGCGACATGAAGCGGCTGCCGGCAGCTTTCTTTCGGTTGGCGAGCGGCCGGGAGCCGGTTCGCGAGTGGTTGCTCAGCTTGTCGACGGAGGATCGAAAGGTCATCGGCGACGACATCCGCGATCTGGAGTTCGCTCGGCCCATCGGCATGCCGCTATGCCGACCCCTCGGTGGCGGTTTATGGGAGGTTCGCTCCGATCTCGCGGGCAACCGGATCGCGCGGGTGATCTTTTGCGTCGCCCACGGCCAAGCCGTGTTGCTGAACGGCTTTGTCAAGAAATCGCAGAAGACGCCGCGTGGCGAGCTGGAGCTCGCGCGCCGGCGGCAGAAGGAGATGGAGACGTGAGCGACGTGCACGAGCGGATCGGCAGCTCGTTCGAGAGCTTCCTCGAGGCCGAGGGTCGATTGGAGGAGGCGACGCAGACCGCGATCAAGCGGGTGCTGGCCCGTCAAGTCGCGCAGCTGATGGACGAGCAGCGGCTCAGCAAGGCCGAGATGGCGCGCCGGATGCAGACCAGCCGGGCCCAGCTCGACCGGTTTCTCGATCCCGAGAACGACGCCGTGACGCTGCAGACGATGCAGAAGGCCGCCCGTGCCGTGGGCCGGCGATTGCGGCTGGAGTTGGCATGACTTGAGTGCTGTGATGGATCGAGCGACACAGACGGCCGAGTTCTTCGCCGAGCGGCGGGCAGCGGCCGATACCGAGGTGGCGCGTCGGATTCTTCGCCGATCGAGTGGTCAAGTGCTGGAAGCGGACGATGTTCCTTCGGGAGTGCAGGATGAACAAAAGCAGGCAGGCAGCATGAGCTTCACGGACGAAATCTGGCAGCAGACGGCGGCGCTCAGGCGGGCGATCGACGACTTGCCGTTCAATCGCGAGTTGGCGGCGGGGACGTTGTCGCGCGAGCGGTTCCAGTTCTACATCACCCAGGACAAGCTCTACCTCGACCAGTATGCCCGCACGCTGGCGATCGCCGGGGCGCGTGCTCCGGACCTCGGTGCCATGGACAAGTTCGTGGGCTCCGCCTTGGGTGCCTTGGCGGTCGAGCGCGCCCTGCACGGGCAGTTCCTCACCCAGTTCGGGATGAGTGACGCGGATCTCGCGAAGGCGGAGGCCTCGCCTACCTGTCTGGCCTATACGAACTTCCTGATCGCCGCCGCACACCACGATTCCTGGCCGGTGCTGGTGGCGGCGATCCTGCCGTGTTTCTGGATCTATCACGATGTCGGCGTGCGGATCGCCGGGGAGACGGTGGCAGATAATTTCTACCAGCCCTGGATCGACACTTATGCCGACGACGCCTTTGCGGCCTCGGTTCAGGACGTGATCCGGATCACCGACGCCGCGGCCGCGGGTGCAGGTGCGGCCGAGCGGGCGGCCATGGGACGGGCGTTCGTGCGTTCGACGCAGTACGAGTGGATGTTCTGGGAAAGCGCCTATCGGCTGGAGGGCTGGCCCGTCTGAGCCGGCTCAATCGTGGCCGTGGTGGTGGTGATCGTGGCCATGGGCGTCGTGGTCGCCGATGCCGAAGGTGACGGCCTCGACCTGGACCTCGACCTCGACCGCACCGGCTGCCTCGAAGACGAGGGTCAGCGGGAAGGCCTCACCCTCGGCGAGGCGATCCTCGAGGCCGATGAGCATGACGTGCAGGCCACCCGGACGCAGCGCCGTCGCCTCGCCGGCGGGAAGGTCGATCGCCTCGACATGGCGCATCCGCATCACCCCCTCGCTGTCGACGTCGTGGGTGTGCAGCTCGACCCGTGAGGCGACGGGGCTCCGGGCCTCGAGCAGGCGGTCGGGGCTGGTGCCTTCGTTGGTGATGGTGAGGTAGGCACCGCCGTTGGCCTGCTGCGGGGCGGTGGCGCGGGCCCAGGGCTGGTCGATCACCAGTTCGCCGTGTCGATAGTGGTCGGCGAGGGCGGCGCCGGCGAGACCGATCAGGGCCAGGGCGGCGAGCGAGCCGGTGCGCATGGTGTCTCCAGGTGAATTGCTTTGTCCGACGCTTACCCCAACCCGCGTCTTGCCACCAGTGACCGGAAGTCTCGCCGCGGGCGGTCCGAACGGGAGACACTCATGCCGGCGGTCAGGGGCGGAAGCGCTCGCGGATTTCCGAGAGTGCCTGCGCGTGGGCTTCGAAGCCTTCGTAGGTGGCGAGGATCTGGGCGTGCCGGGCGGGCTCGGCGTAGCCTTTACGGGTGATGTG
>SLRI01000234.1 GCA_007131045.1 Rhodospirillales bacterium | reverse complement strand
TCGTCTCGGCCGACCAGCAGCGGCGGTGGCACGCGGGTTGCATGCACAATTCGCTACCGAACAAGCGAGCCCGACATCGCCCTGGGCATCAGGCAGGAGGACCCCCGATCATGCGCGCTCTGACCCTCACTCGCGTCTCCGGCACGCTCGCCATGGGCGGCATGCTGGTTTTGGCACCGGCCGCCCTCGATGCCGCCGAGGCCTGCATCGGTGCCTCGCTGCCGATCACCGGCCCGACCGCCTGGGCCGCCGAATCGATCGCCATGGGGGCGGAGACCGCGATCGACGAGATCAACGCCAACGGCGGCGTGCTCGGCCAGGAGCTCCGCTTCATCCAGTACGACGACGCCGGCCAGCCGCCGCGCGGCGTCGACAATGCAAGGCGCATCGCCGAGAGCGACAACTGCATCGCCATGCTCGGCGGCTGGCACTCGGGCGTGGCCCTGGCGGTGGTCGAGCCGGTGCACGAGTCCGGCATGCCCTATGTCGCCGTCATCTCCGCCGGCACCCGGATCACCGAGAACGACCGCGACCCCAACTACGTCTTTCGCGTCTCGATGTTCGACCGCTGGCAGGCCCTGGCGCTGGTCCGCAAGAGCCAGGAGATCTCGGAGTCCGGCGCCATCGGCGTGATGTACGAGGACACCGGCTGGGGCCAGGGGGCGGTCCCCGACCTCGAGGAGAGCGCCGCCGCCGAGGGCGCCGATATCGTCGGCATGGAGTCCTTCAAGTGGGAGGACCGGGACATGACGGCCCAGCTCATCCGCCTGCGCGATGCCGGGGCCGACGCCATCATCCTCTACTCGCGCGACCTCGAGGCCAACCAGATCCTGCGCTCGATGGAACGGATCGACTACCGCCCGACCGTGGTCTCCGCCTGGGGCAACACCGGCACGTTGGGTGAGCTCGCGGGCGAGCTCGCCGACGGCATGATCGTGCTCCAGACCTTCTCCTGGATGGGCGAGCTCGAGCCGCGACAGCAGGCGCTCTTGGACTCGATGCTCGAGCGCTATGGCCTCGGTGAGCCCGAGGACATCCGCCACGGCTCGGGTGCCGCCAACACCTATGACGCCATCTACATCCTGGCCCAGGCGATCGAGGCCGCCGGCGAATTCGACCGTTCGGCGGTGCGCGAGGCGCTCTACGACGTGAGCTTCGACGGCATCGTGCAGAACTACGACCCGGCCTTCACCCCCGAGCGCCACAACGCGATCCTGCCCGAGAACTACCGCTGGACCGCCTGGCACGAGGGCCGGATCCTGCCGATCGAGCAGACCCCCTACGACACCGCCTCGAACTGATCTTCTGCCGCTGACGCGATCGGGGCCGACCTGCTCGGCCCCGATCGCCCGTATCGGCCAAGCGCGGGGCGCCCATGTCGGCCTACGTCCAATACCTCCTCTCCGGGCTGATGATCGGCGGCATCTACGCCATCGTCGCCTTGGGCTTCTACGTCATGTGGTCGGCCGTGCGGGCGGTCAACTTCGCCCACGGCGACACGCTGATGCTGGGCTCGGTCCTGGCTGTGGCCCTGATGTGGTCCGGCATCCCGCTGATCTTCGGCATCCCGCTCGCCATCATGGCGGCCGCCGTCTTCGGCCTGTTCATCGAACGCTTCGCCATCCGCCCGCTCAATCACGGGCCCTCCTCGATCGGCTGGATGCTCTCGACCATCGCCATCGGCCTGATGCTCGAGGCCTTCGTCACCATCACCTTCGGCTCCGATCCCCGCGCCCTGCCCTCGCCCTTGATGGACCGCCCGATCCAGATCCTGGGTGCCGGCATCTACCCGCAGGAACTGCTGATCCCCGTCGTCGCGGTCGTGCTGCTTCTCGCCCTCGACACCTTCTACCGCACCACCATGCTCGGCCGGGCGATGCGGGCCGTGGCCCTCGATCCCACGGCCGCGGGCCTGATGGGCATCGACGTCCGCCGCATCGCCGCGATCAGCTTCGCCTTCGCCGCCAGCCTCGGGGCCGCCGCCGGCATCCTGGTGGCCCCGATCATCCAGGTCTCCGCCACCATGGGCATACTCCTGGGCCTCAAGGGCTTTCTCGTCGCCATCATCGCCGGCATCTCGAACGCCCGGGGCATCGTGCTCGTCGGCTTCGCCTACGGCGTGCTCGAGCGCTTCGTCGAAGGCTTCGCCACCACCGCCGCGCGCGAGGTCGTCGGCTTCAGCGTCATGATCATCCTGCTCTTGATCTTCCCGCAGGGCCTGTTCGGCAAACGGGAGACGCAGAAGGTATGAGCCGCTACCGGCACCTGGCCTTCCCGCTCCTCGCCCTGGCCCTGGCCGTGGCCCTCCTCGCCGTGCCGTCGCTGGTCGCCAACACCTTCCAGCTCCGCGTCGTGATGCTGTTTCTGATCTATGGCCTCGTCGCCCTGGGCCTCAACATCCTGGTCGGGCTCGCCGGCCTCGTGTCGCTCGGCCAGGCCGGCATCTATGCCGTGGGCGCCTATACGGCGGCCATCCTCTCGGTCACCTATGGCTGGGGCTTCGTGCCGGTCATCCTGGCTGCCATGACGCTCACCGGCGCCTGCGGCGTCATGCTGGCCTACCCCACCGTTCGCGTGCGCGGCATCTATCTGGCCGTCATCACCATCGCCTTCGGCCTGATCGTCCAGAACATCGTCATCGACTGGCGCGACGTCACCGGCGGCACGCTCGGCATCTCCAACATCCCGCGCATCGACCTGGGCATGGGCG
>SLRI01000679.1 GCA_007131045.1 Rhodospirillales bacterium | reverse complement strand
GCAGCCACCCCCGAGATCAGCTTCAAGAGCGCCATGTCCTGCGGATGCCGGCCGAACTCGTAGCCGCCGAGCAGCATCGAGTAGGGATGGCCGCCGAAGGTGCCGTACTCCTCCTCGTAGGCCTTCTTGAAGAGGGCACTCTGGTCGAACTCGACCGCCTTCTCCAGGTCCTTCAAGAGCTCGGCCTTGGCGACGTTGAGCAGCCGGATCTTCAGGTACTTGCCGGTCTCGGCGTTCATCACCAGGTAGTGCAGGCCGCGCCAGGTGGCTTCCAGTTCCTGGAAGTCCGGGTGATGCAGGATCTCGTTGAGCTGATCGGAGATCAGCCGGTCGATCTCGGCGATGCGCTCGTTGATCAGGCCGACGACATCCTGCCCGACCCGCGCCTCGGCGGCGAGGACGTCGTTGACGAACTCGGCCACGAGATCGCGGGCATAGGCCCGCTGGCTTTCGTCGCGGGCGATCTTGCCGTCGAAGATGATCTGATCGAGGAGACTGCGCTCCTCGGCCGGCGCCGTCGCGACGGCGCCTTCTGCTGCTTGCTCGGCCATGCGGTGTGCTCCAGATTTGCCGGCCCCGGCGCTCGCCATGCTGCCAGGCGAACGGTTGGGCCTCGGTCGCTCGGGGGAAAGCTACTTCTTGCCCTTCTTGGGCTCGCCTTCGGCCGCTGCCGCATCGGCTGCGGGCTCGGTGCCTTCGGCGCCTTCAGGCGCGGTGCCGTCGGCGAGCTGTGCCTTGAGCGTGTCGTGGCGCTCGGTGTTGTCGATCACGTCGGCGAGAAGCGCGCCCAGGCGGTCGTTGCCGTCGAGCTTGGTCAAAAGGTCGCGCAGCCGACCCCGGGCCTCGAACAGCTTGGCCAGTGCCGGGACCTGACGGACGACGTTCTCCGGCGCGAAGTCGTCGAAGCGCTCGAAGGTGAGCTCGACGTTGATCATGTCGTTGCTGTCGGGCTGCAGCTTGTTCGGCGTCGGAAAAGCGACGCGCGGTGTGGCTGCCGCCAGGCACTCGTTGAAATTGTCCCGGTCGATGGCGGCGAACTTGCGGTCGGCGAGCCGCGGCAGCGCCTCGGCCGGCTTGCTCGAGAGATCCGCCATGACGCCGATGACGAACGGCAGCTCCTTGCGCTCGATGGCGTCGCCGGTTTCGACGTCGTAGGTGATCTGGACGCGCGGCGGGCGAACGCGCGACAGCTTGTGCTGAACGCTCTCGGTCATTGATGGTCTCCCGGTTGGCCCGCTGACGGACGCTTTGCAGGCAACTCTTTAGCGCTTGTCGATCGGAAAATTCTACTCTTGGTTGAATTAGGTCCGCAACAGAAATTATCGCCGCCCACGCAATTACTTGTTCGCCCCGTCCATCAGCCATTTCAGGATGTCGCCGTCGCTGCCCCGACGCGAAACGTCCGCCAGAATGTCGGGCAGCGTCATGCCCCCCCAGCGAATGGCGCGCTCGATGAGAAACGGTGTCGGGCTGTGCGGCTCGACCCGGCGCAGGAACGCGGCGATCTCCGCCAGTGCGCGGTAGGCCTGCTCGCGGTCGACGAGGTCGGCCGAAGGACGAGGCGCAGGCTCGAGGCTCATGGCGGCACTCACCTTGGCAATGGTTGCAGCGAACGGGGCCTTGAGCCGAGCCCGCGCCGCTGGCGCCACCGCTGGCGGCCGTCGGGCGAGGATCGGCTGCAGCAGCGACGAGACGTCCCGGATGACCCCTCTCAGCCGCCCGAAGCCGGGCGCCTGCTCGCCGGCCAGCAATGCCAGCCGCTCCTCGAGCGCCACCGTGGCCCGCTCCAGGGCAGGACAGGCCGCCGCCAGCACGTCCAGATGCTCTCGAGGCGTGCGGTCGGCGAGCGCGTCGAAGCTGGCGATCGTCGGCCAGGAGCGGCCGGCCTTGGCCGGCTTGCCGGCGCGTCCGGCGGCCTCGCGGCGGCAGGCGGCCGCGTGGTCGCTCGAGCTGAGCGCGGTGACGCCGTCGTCGGTCTCGGCAGAGGCGATCGGATAGGCGGCGAGCCATTGCGCCAGGGTACCGTCGAGCCAGATCAAGGGCGCGAATCGGGGCGAATCGGCCTCGCCGTCATGCGCCGGATAGAGGTCGTCCCACCAGGTCGCCAGGAGCGTGGCGAGGAAGTCCAGCGCCACGGCCCCGATCGCCGGACCCCGCAGCCGCAAGGCGCCATCGACCAGCCAGCAGGCCACCTGGAGATCCTTGGATCTCTGCGCCAGCGCGTTCCGGCACAGCGCCACCACCTCCTCCCAGTCGGCCCGCTTGAGGTCGCGCTGCCAGACCCCCTGCGGCAGGTCCAGGTCCTCCTCCCGCCGGGCCTCCTCGATCGCGGCATGGACCGGTCCCCAGCGCAACGGCTCGCCGGCGGGCAGCGGGCCCGGGACGGGCTCGAGCAGGCCCTCGAACAGGGCGTCGGGCGAGCTCATCCGCCGGGAACACGCGCCGGAAAGACCGGCATGGCGAGCGACGGGCCGACCGGAACGCTGCCGGTCGCGTCCAAAGCCCGGACGTCGAGCCGGAGATAGACGAGCGCATCCTCCAGCCGCGGCAGCGCGCCTTGCGCCGCGTCCGGGTTCTGGACCAGCGGTGTGGTGATCCGCAGCAGGTTCGGCTCTGGCTCGGCGGCCAGGACGATATCGGGAAAGGGTGCGGCGTTGGCCGCGATCAGCGCATGCAGCGCCCAGGGCCCGTCATAGACGAGGCGCAGCGTTCG
>SLRI01000513.1 GCA_007131045.1 Rhodospirillales bacterium | reverse complement strand
TTCTCGACATCAAGGAGATCGAGCCGGGCGACGTCTCGTTCGAGGTCTTGAGCTGGTTTCAGGCGATCAACGACGCGGAGCTCACCGAGCACCCGGACGGCAGCTTGACCTTCGACATGCTGTTCGACATCGGTGCCCTGGCCGGCGCCGCGATGATGCTCGGCGACATGCCCTTCTTCACCACCGTGCTGAGCGGCGAGATGCAGGGCGTGCTCCAGGTCACCTTCAACGCCGACGGCTCGGTCGAGGCCGTGGGCGACATCGTCGGCGATCTCGATCTGCAGCTGATCGAGAGCCCGATCTTCCAGCCGCTGGGCGGGGCGTTCTTCGAGGCGCTGTTCGGGCCCGGCGCCGACGCCTTCGCCGGCGGGCTGCCGACGACGCTGCACGCCGCCGGGCCCAACAGCGCGCTCTTCGACGTGCTCAGCGACCAGCTGCAGGCGATCGGCCTCGGCGGGCTGCCCGCCTCGGCCTACGGTGCCGCGACCGCGGCCGGCAACGCCGCGGCCTTCGGCGACGGCACCTTCTTTCTCGAGATCGGCGGCCTGCTCGACGGCGGGGCCGCCCTGTTCGACGAGGAGAGCGGGGCGCCGGTGTTCCTGGCCGAGCTGTTCGGCCAGTTCGCGGCGCTGGCCGCCGTCGACATCCGCAACGGGGTCGACAGCTTCGCCGACGGGGTGTTCGAGACCTCCTTCGACACCACCTCGGCGCCGCTCGCCTTCGCCGCGTCGGGCAGTGCCGACCTCACCGGCGGCATCGTCATGGAGGGCGAGGCGGTGGCCGCCTGAGCCGCCAGCCGGGCGGTCCGCCACGGACCGCCCGCGGACACGACCGCGCGGGATCGGCGGGGGACGGTGGCGAGACCACCGTCCCCCTTCTCGTTTGCCGCCGATCCTACCTCCAAAGGCCAGGGCGACCGCCCCGCCCGCGGCCCGGACCCTCACCTTTGGTGCGAGGACCCGAGATGCACTCATCCTTCCGAGCCATTGTGCTCGGCGGCCCGGGCTGTTAACCAAGATGATGAAACGATGTGTACCCGGCGTTCTCGCCACGTCGCAAGCAGGTTGAAGAAGTTGTGCAGTAATAATCTGCTATGGTTGGGGCGGCAGTGATCCGAGACTCGCTTGCCGGGGTGACGAAAATCAGCAAACGACCTCGAGGAGACATCGAATGCGTTCATTGAAGCTCTTGGGTCTCACGACCTGCTGCCTCGCCTTGTCGATCGCCACCGCCGAGGCCGAGCCGAAGGCCCTCACCGACGTCGAGCTCGACGGCGTGGTGGCGGGGTTCTTGTTCTTTTCCCCCGGGGATGCGGCCCTCGGCTCGGGGACCGGCTTCCCGAGCTTCTCCAGGCTGTTCGCGCCACCGCAACCCGAAATCCTGAATTCTGATGAAGACGAGGTGCAAGTCAGCAAGAGCGTCGTGATTCTACCGAACGGTAACGGTAACGGTGGAATTCAAGGCAATTTTGCCGATGCCTCACTCACCGCCGAGCAGATCGAGGCGGGACGGCAGGAGTTCATGAGCCGCGAGCGGCCGCCTTCCTTCCCGCAGTTCCTGCTGCCGTTCTTCAGCCGGTGAGCCGGGGAGCTCTAGGTTCGGTCGGCACTGATCGGCCGCTTTCATCCCATTGAGCGGGGGGGTCTTTCGCGATGTTCGAGGACTCGCGGCGTTGCTTGGCCGTCGCGGTGCTGGCGGCGGGTCTCGGCGGTGGCGCCGCGGCGGCGCCGGTGCCGCTTTCGGAGGCGGATCTCGACCGCGTCACCGCGGGCGAAGCCGCCGATCTCGGCCGGTTGCAGCGGGAGGTGATCGACGGGATCGTCCTGCCGGCACTGTTGCGGGCGCCGGCCCGGCTGGCCGACCAGCCCGAGGCATCGGCCGCGCTCGACACGATCCGGCAACTGATCGACGACTTGGCCCTGCCGTCCGGCGTCGTGCAACTGCCTGCCGTGCAGATGCTGGCTGCCGGCGAGGCGCTCACCGCGAGCCGCTCGATCGGCGGTTCGTTGGGTGGACCGTTTTCTATCGCGGTCTCGCCGCGCGGACGCAATGTGCCCGGCAATATCGTGATAGAGTCTTTCCAGACCGACTCAGCCGCCGGCACCTCGGTTTCGGTCACCTTCGCGATCACCGGGTCCGGCCCAACCGTGATCATCCCCGGCGGCGCTGTCGCCGCCGGGCGCTGATCGCCCGAGCCGTTCGCCCTCTCGCGCGGGGCCCATCGGCCGATCGGCTATGGGGCCCTTCGGCTGTCGACCCAGCGACGCCACATCCAGCGCAAGGCCCGCTCGAGGTCGCGGGCCGCCAGATGCTTGTCGCAGAGCCGCGACGCCCGCATCGCTTGCCGCTGCCCGGCGCGCATATCAGCGAGCCTCAGCGGGTCAGCGGCGAGCTCGACGGCGATTCGAACATAATGGTCGCTGTCGTCGGCCACCCACTCGTTGCGCCCGAGCCCGACCAGGAAGGTCTGGGTCTGGCGCGAGACAGGCGGGGCACCCGGCAGCGTCACCACCGGCAGGCCCATCCACAACGCGTCGATGGTGGTCGCGGCACCGCTGAACGGGAACGGATCGAGGGCGATGTCGACCTCGTTGTGCTCGGCCAGGAAGGTCATCTTGTCCGAGCGGCCGCGCAGCACCAGGCGGTCCGGGTCGATCCCGTGCCCGCGCAGCGTTCGCCGCAGCCTCTCGACCTCGGGCCCCGGGCTCCCCAGCGG
>SLRI01000701.1 GCA_007131045.1 Rhodospirillales bacterium | reverse complement strand
CCAGCGGGGTGCCGATGGTCTCGCCGAGCCCGGCCCGGACCTGCAGGGTGCCCATGGTGAGCGAGCCCGCGAGGCCGAAGACGACGGCGAGCACGCCCAGGACATTCGCCACCTCGCCGATCGACTTGCCGGCCCGCCTCCGAAACAACGCCTCGATCGGCGTCGAGATCATCGAGCTCGCACCCTTGCGGAAGGTGAAATAGGCGATCACCAGCGCACAGACGCCGTAGATCGACCAGGCGTGCAGGCCCCAGTGGAGGTTGGTGATGACCAGGGCCTGGCGCGCCGCCTCGGCGGTGCCGCCTTCGGCCGTCGGAGGGCCGCGAAAATGGTAGATGGGCTCGGCCACGCCCCAGAACAAAAGCCCGGCACCCATGCCGCCCGCGAACAGCATGGCGATCCAGGACGCGGTCGAGAATTCCGGCTCCTCGTCGTCCGCGCCGAGCTTGATGTGGCCGTACGGCCCGAAGGCCATGTAGCCCGCGAGAACCACGAAGCCCGTACAGATGAGAAGCCAATACCAGCCGACGCCGGCAAGCATATAATCGGTGAAGCCGAGAGCGGTGCCGGTCATCCCCTCGGGATCGATCAGACCCCATCCGCCGATGCCGGCAACGAAGCAGAGCGAAACGAGGAAGACCCGATTGAATTGCACAGCCGAAGGGCGGGAGACCGGGGGCGAGGCTGCCATGTTAATTCGTCTTCGGAGTTTCGCGGGGGGATTACTTCGTTCGCCAGGCCGGAGATTGGCCACGGCCTTTCGCATTGTCAAACCCTCGTCGGCTCACCCGGGTGCCGGGACCGACGCGGCGGCGGCTCGTAGCTTGGGCTCGGGCGACGGCGACAGGGAGGTCGCGGATCGCCGGGCTCGTGCCCGGAGACCCGGCTCGCAGCCGCCTGCCATTCTGTTCCTCCGTCAGGCTAACGATCCCCACCGGGTTCGCGATCGAGGCGAAAAATCGTTCGATTTCAGGAGTTTCACGGCGGCATTTGGGCCGCTGGGTCTTTTCGAGAGTGGCCCGGCGCTGTTTAGTGACGCGAGGCAGGCAGCGGGGCGCAGTGGTGGCCTATCGGAGCAAGCAGCGATTGTGCGATCTGGGGCTCGGCCTCTGGCTCTTGTCGGTCGGGAGCGGCTCTGCCCTGGCGTCCGAAACCGCGAGCGTGGTGGAGCCGTTGACCGGGATGGCGTTCGTGGCGCTGCCGGCCGGCTGCTTCGAGATGGGCGACCTCGATGTCGGGATCGTCGGGCGGGTGTGTCTCGATGCCTTCGCGATCGGGCGGACCGAGGTCACCAACGCGCAGTATCGCCGACTCGTGCCGGACCACGGCAGCGGCCGCCATGCCGGGCACGACCTCGACGCTGACGATCAGCCGGTGGTCGATGTCAGCTTCGACGAGGCCCGAGCTTATGCCCAAGCACTGGCCGTGCGGAGCGGGTGGGCGATCCGGCTGCCGACCGAGGCCGAGTGGGAGTATGCGGCCCGTGCCGGGAGCACGGCGGCGCGGTTCTGGGGGGTGGCGATCGAGCCGGCCTACCGCTACGCCAATTTCCGCGATCGGCCGGGTGATTATCGGGTGTTCGATCCCTATCCGGTGACCGCGCCCGTCGGCAGCTTCGAGCCCAACGCGTTCGGGCTCTACGACATGCTGGGCAACGTGTCGGAGTGGGTGCTGGACGCCTGGGCGGCCGGCCCCGGCCGCTACGGCGAGGTCCGGGACAACCCGCTGGTCGAGGCCGACACACCGCTTCGCGTCCGCCGTGGCGGCAGCTTCGACGACCCGGTGAGCCTCGTGCGCTCGGGCTCGCGCGACTTCTTCGCCCGGCAGTTCGGCCTGCCGCAGACCGGCTTTCGCCTGGTCTTGGTGCCGGACGAGGCGGACGTGCTGGCCGCCGATGGCGTCGAGGATTGAGGCTGGCCAGGAATCGCGCATGCAAAGAGGTCCGGAAATGATCGTTCGTTCGCTCGTCGCAGCACTTCTGGCCATTGGCTGCCTCGCCACACCGGCGGCCGCCACCGGCTGGATCGAGACCGACACGATCGGCCGCGTGGCGAAGGCGGACCTTCTGGCGGTGCAGCGGGTGACGGCTCGCGCATTGAACTTGCGCGGCGATCCATCGGTCGCCAATCCCGCGATCGGCACGCTCGACGAGGGCACGACCGTGGTCGAGCTCGAGCGCACCTTCAACACAGAGGAGGCGCGCGACTGGCGCCGGGTGCGGCTCGCCGATGGCGGCGAGGGCTGGGTCGCCGGCGCCTTCATCGAGCCCGTCACACCCGCCCTCGGCACCCTCGAGGCGGCGATGCGGCTGGTGGCGGGTGCTGCCGTCCTGCCCGCTGCCGGGGCAGCCGCAGCATCGCCCGCCAGCTTGCCGGCGATGCCCGAGATTCGCGCCGGCTTCGTCTATGTCGGCCCGGTGGGCGACGCGGGCTGGACCTTTCAGCACGATCGGGGACGCCGGGCGCTCGAGGCCCTGCCGTTCGTCGTGGCCACCGCTGCCGTCGAGAACGTGCCGGAGGAGCCGGACCTGGTCGACGAGGCGATCGAGCAGTTGATCGTTTCGGGGGCCAACCTCGTCTTCACCACGAGCTACGGCTTCATGGACCCGACGATCAGCGCCGCCGGCCGTCACCCCGAGATCGCCTTCATGCACGCCTCGGGCTTCAAGACCGCGGCCAACAGCGGCACCTATTTCGGCCGTATGTACGAGGCCCGCT
>SLRI01000178.1 GCA_007131045.1 Rhodospirillales bacterium | reverse complement strand
GTTCGCTTGAGGCGCTTGAGCAGCTTCTCGCCCCAGAGCAGGTCGGTCACCTCGCGGCGGAACTTGGTGTCGAACCAGCCGACCAGCCGCCGGGTCTCGTTGCGCTGCGCAGGGCCGGCACCCAGCAGGTCCGGCGGGCCATGCGCCTCGTGCAGGTAGTCGGCGATGGCGGCGCTGTCGGCGACGACCAGATCGTCCTCGACCAGCACCGGCACCTCGGCTGCGGGATTGAGGCGCAACAGCTCGGGCTCGCGTTTCCAGGGCTCGACCTCAACCAGCTCGGCCGCGAGGTTCTTCTCGCGCAGCACCAGCCGGATCTTCCGGGAGAACGGGCAGAGCGGCTGGTGGTAGAGGCGAATCATGAGCTTCGAGCCTTAGAGCCTGTCCGAGAAGCTTATAAGCCAGTTCATCGGCCTACTACGATCGGCTGCCTGCCGAATTCTGGCGCCATATTGCCCGGATGAAAGCCCAGAGCCGACGGCAGCGCAAGGCCGGGACGGCCGCCGGCCATGGTCGAGATGTCGTCGACGATCGCCCCGGACCGTCTTGTCTGCCCCCCGCCGACTATGCGACACTCGAAGCCGAGGTCGATTCGACCGCAACCAGCAAGACGGAGGGAGCTTCACCATGTTCGTACGCATTGATCGTCTGCAGGTCGACATGCCGATCCCCAAGGATCCGGATCCTCGCGCTGCCGCGGCGGTGCAGGAGCTGATGGGCGGCCGGTTCGGCGAGATGTCGACATTGATGAACTATCTTTTCCAGAGCTACAACTTCAAGAACAAGGCCAAGCTGAGGCCCTATTACGCCTTGATCTCGAACATCGCGACCGAGGAACTCGGCCATGTCGAGCTGATCGCCGCTGCGGTCAACGGCTGCCTCAACGGCCAGGAGCCCAAGGGCGACATGACCGAGGGTGACGCCAGCATGGCGAGCCTGCTCGACATGCCGCTGTTGAACCATCACATCATGTTCGGCCAGGGCGCGATGCCGACCGATTCCCGGGGCGAGGGCTGGCACGGCTCTTATGTCTTCAATTCCGGCAACTTGATCCTCGATCTGCTGCACAACTTCTTTCTCGAGAACGGCGCACGGACCGCCAAGCTGCGGGTCTATCAGATGACCGACAACCCGGCGGCGCGGCAGATGCTCGGCTACCTCTTCACCCGCGGCGGCGTGCATGCCCGCGCCTACGCCATGGCGCTCGAGCAGCTGACCGGCGTCGAGATGAAGAAGATGCTGCCGATTCCCAAGATCGAGGACGTGGTGCTGCCCGAATCCAAGCCCTTCATGGAAGACGGCTACCACCGCAAGGTCTACCACTTCAGCCAGGACTACGGCGACCTCGCGCACATCTGGAACGGCCAGCATCCCGACGGCAGCGGCCCGCTCGAGGTGGTCGAGGGCCCGCCCGAGGGCGGCAAGATGCAGGATCTCGACGGCATCTCCGAGGCCTTCAATCCGGAATACGCCAAGGAAGAAATTTTCGAGATGGCCCAGAAGCTCTACCAGAAGGCGGGCGGCAGCGGCGTCTGAGCCGGCATGCGGGGGCGGGTCGCGCCGCCGTCCGGTCATCCTCGCGATCCGGGTTGCAGCGATCCGCTTTCCGGCTAGGCTCGCAGCCGACCACGGTTGCCGCTGCGGCAACAATCGCGTGACACGAGGAGCAAACCGCCCATGCAGATGACCTGGCTCGGCCATTCGGCCGTGCATCTCGCCAGCAACGGCCAATCGATCCTCATCGACCCCTTCTTCACCGGCAATCCCCGGCACCCGGAGGGCTTCGAGGACGGGCTCGAGCGCGTCGACGTGGTCGTCGTCACCCACGGCCACGAGGATCATTTGGGCGACTCCGCGAGGCTCGCGAAGAAGTACGACGCCACGCTCGTCGCCCAGTACGAGATCTGCATGTGGCTCAACGCCCAGGGCGTGGAGAGCGTGCAGCCGATGAACACCGGCGGCGAGATCGAGGTCGGCGGCGTGCGCTACGCCATGGTCCCGGCCTTCCACAGCGCGGGCGTGATCCGCGACGGCGAGCCCAAGGCGATGGGCGATCCGGCGGGCTTCGTCGTCACCACGCCCGAGGCCGCGATCTACCACGCCGGCGACACCTGCCTGTTCTCCGACATGGCGCTGATCCAGCGGCTCTACCGGCCCAAGGTCGGCTTTCTGCCGGTCGGCGACCGCTTCACCATGGGCCCGGCGCACGCCGCCATCGCCTGCAACGAGTTCCTGGAGCTCGACCTCGTGGTGCCGGTCCACTGGGGCACCTTCGACCTCCTGCACGGCGACCCCAAAGAGCTCGAGCAGGAGGTGAAGCGCGGCCGCGTGCACATTGCCACGCCCGGCGAGCCCTTCGGGCTCTAGCGGGCTAGACGGTCTCGGCCGAAATCAGCAGCGTCTCCAGGGCAGCGCCGGCAGGCAGGCTCGCGGCATCGGCCACGAGGAGCTCGTCGCCCGGATCGAAAAGCTCGATCGCGAAGATCGCGTCGTTGAAGTCGCGGTCGCTCTGGGCCAGGGGCTTGTCCTCGAAGGCCACCGTGAACAGGCCGTCGAGCAGCCCCGAGGTGACTTGGCCCTGGCCGGTCGGGTTGAGCGCGTTGGAGAGCGGGTTGGGCGAGCCGGCGTCGATGGTGTGCATGATGTCGCCGAGCACCAGCCGCTCGATTCCGTCCTCGGCGATGTGGAACAGCTGTGGCGTCGTGTCGGTGACCCGGGCG
>SLRI01000294.1 GCA_007131045.1 Rhodospirillales bacterium | reverse complement strand
GGTCGCCGGCAGCGAGCGTGAAGTAGTCGGAGAGGTAGGCGATCATCTCCGGCACCTTCCAGATCATCTGCGCCAGGTCACCCTGCTGGCGGACCTCGCCGTTCACCTCCAGCACCACCCGCCCGCTGGTCGGATGGCCGATCTCGGCAGCGCGCTTGATCGGGCTCATCGGTGCGGAATGTTCGAAGGCTTTGCCGATCTCCCAGGGCCGACCCATCTCCTTGGCCACCGCCTGCAGGTCGCGGCGGGTCATGTCGAGCCCAACGGCATAGCCGAAGACGTGCGCCAGGGCCTCGTCCACGGGTATGGCCCGGCCGCCTTTGCCGAGGGCCACCACCAGCTCGATCTCGTGATGCACGTCCTTCGACATGGGCGGATAGGGAAAGTGCCCGCTGAACTCGAGATTGTCCGGGTTCTTTTGAAAGAAGAAGGGCGGCTCGCGGTCGGGGTCGTGGCCCATCTCGATCGCATGCGCCGCGTAGTTGCGACCGATGCAGTAGACCCGCCGGACGGGAAAGCGGGCCCCGGTGCCGGCGACGGGTGCCAGCGGGACAGCTGGCGGGTCGAGGACGAGATCGGGCATCGCTCGCAAACTCCATGTTGATCAGCGGCATCACGCACTCGGCCTCGCGCCCGAAATCGTCAAGCCATCAATCGCGTGAGCGGCGCGGTTTTCGTGGGGGCGGACTCAGCCCTTTATGACACGTCCGGATGGCAATTGGCCGTCGCAGAACCGTCCGAGCATGTCGGTATCGGCAATGTCGACCATTAGGCCGCTGCTGGTGACACCGACGCGCCGCAACCGGGAGAGCGCGCGCGAGAAGGTCTCGGGCTGCATGCCCAGGGCACCGGCGATCAGCTGCTTGTCGAGCGGCAGCTCGAACGTGGCGCTGCCGTGCTCGGTCGGACACAAACGCAGCAAGAAGCCGGCCAGACGCTCGGTCGAGGACGACGACGACCGTTGCTCGATCTGCTCGACCAGCCGCCGCAGATGACGCGACATCGAGGCCATGATGTTGAGCGCCAAGGACGGGTCCTCGCGCAGCCGGCGGATGAAGGAGGCGGCCGTGACCATGAGCAGCCGCGCATCGGTGATGACCGTCGCCGTCACCGGAAAATCGGCGCAATCGAACATCGCCGCCTCGGCGAAGCTGTCGCCCCGATTCATCAGGCTGATGACACTCTCGTGGCCGCTCGCGTTCACCCGGTGCAGCATCACGCAACCGTCGAGCACGACATAAAAGCGGGTCGCCGCCTCGCCCTGGTGGAACAGCACGCTGCGCCGGCGCAGCGACTGCACCTCGGCATTCTCGAGCAGCTTTTCGATCTGCAGCGCTTGGAGCCCGGCGAACATCGGCAGCCGAGCGAGCAGCGTGGTGTCGCGTTTCTCGAGACCGCGGAGCATCGGCCACGCCAGCGTGGCTTTGCCCGCTCCACAAGCTAGTCGCATACCGCCCCCCCGCTGCAGCGCAACCGCTGCCGCTCGGTCGAACGGCGGGGGCGCGACGCTGCTCTGCTTGACCACCGTCAAGGTGATGGTCTGAAATTTAACACATATTAAAGCTCGTTTGCCACTGACTGGCAAGCCGAGGGAGCGGATCGATGGAAATTGTGCTTTTCACGGCGGTCGCCGTCGTCCTCTACCTCGCCGCCGATCGCCTGCTGGCCGTGGTCGAGCGGCGACGGGGGGCAGCGCTGGCCCGGCGCAGCGTCGTCTTCTTCTTCATCCTCTTGGGCCTCGCCCTGCCGACATTCGCGCTGATCCGCGCCCTCTTCGGCGCTTGACGGTGGTCAAGGACGCACCCTGACCCTGCGCCTAGCCTCGGCGAGTGTCCGCCACATCGGCGGATGAGCGCTGAGGGGGCTGGAGATGGTCGAGCGAATCGGAGCCGTGAGCCAGGACGAGCCGGCGGCGGGCGCAGCGGAGCGCGACGAGCGACCACCCTTCATGCAGCGGCTGCTCGACAACCCGTTTTTGCTGCTCTTCATCGGCGTCACCGTGCCGACGGTCCTCTACCTCATCTGGGGGATCCTGGAGATCGCCCAGATCCCGCTCTCGCCCTCCTGACCCGCCCCGAGCTTCAGGGAGAATCCGATGGCCCTCCTGCCGCCGAAGAACCGCCTGTGGTGGAACGAGCCGCTGCACCGAATGGAGGCGATCTGGATCTCGATCGCCTTCGTCTGGGGCCTGTTGATGTTCTTCGTCATGATCTGGTGGCACATCAACGGCAACCAGAACATGTCGAACGAGTCCTACCGGATCCAGCCCGATGTCTTCGCCGATCGGACCGAGGCGTTCATCCAGGCGTACCAGGTGGGAGCCGACGATTTCGGCACACCGATCGTCCGCCCGCCGGCGGGCTCCGACGTCTATCTCGCCGCCCGGCTCTGGGACTTCTACCCGATCCTCGAACTGGTCGAGGGTGAGACCTATCGGGTGCGGATCTCCTCACTGGACTGGCAGCACGGCTTCTCGTTGCAGCCGACCAACATCAATCTGCAAATCCACCCCGGCATCGAAATGGTGATCACGCTCACCCCCAACGAGACCGGCGCGTTCGGCATCGTCTGCAACGAGTTTTGCGGCATCGGCCATCACCTGATGGTCGGCCGCATCAACGTCATCGATCGCGAAACGGCGGCGCTGGCGGCCGCCACCAGCGTGGCGGGAGAACAGTAATGGCGACCATCGCAATCCCGGGCCAGATCGGCGAGGCGGCCGAGGAGCGCTTCCGCACCTGCCCCGATACCGGCTTGCACGTTCATGCCAAGGCAGAGACGCTGATCCGGGTCAATCTGATCACGGCAGTGACCTTTCTCGGCATCGGCGGCCTCCTGGGCTTGCTCGTGGCGCTGACCCGCTGGCAGGCCGTGCATCTTTTGCCGGCCGAGATGTTCTACATGGTGCTGACCGCGCACGGTGCCGCCGTGCTGCTCTTCTGGATCATGTTCTTCGAGGTGGCCCTCTTCTACTTCACCTCGGCCGTGGTGCTTCGCTCGAGGTTGGCCACGCCGAACATCGCCTGGCTCGCCTATGCGCTGATGCTGATCGGCGCACTCACCGCCACGGTCGCCGTGCTGCAGGGCCGCTCGTCGGTGATGTTCACCTCCTACGTGCCGCTGCAGGCCGAACCGCACTTCTATATCGGGCTGATCCTGTTTGCCGTCGGCATGCTGATCACCTGCTTCATCTTCCTGGGCACCTTGGTGATCGCCAAGGACGAGGGCACCTACGAGGGCTCGGTGCCGCTCGCCACCTTCGGCGGGCTGACCGGCGTCATCATCATGATCTTCACCCTGGCCTCCGGCGCGATCATCCTGATCCCGACCCTGCTCTGGTCGGTCGGCATCATCGGCCACATCGATCCCTTGACCTACAAGCTCGTCTGGTGGGGCATGGGGCACTCGTCGCAGCAGGTGAACGTGACGATGCACGTCGTCGTCTGGTACACCATCGCGGCATTGCTGCTGGGCGCGCGGCCGCTCTCGGAAAAGGTCAGCCGATCGGCCTTTCTGCTCTACATCCTCTTTTTGCAGCTGGCCTCCGCCCACCACCTGCTGGTCGAGCCCGGCATCAGCTCGACCTGGAAGATCTTCAACACCAGCTACGCGATGTACCTCGCGGTGCTCGGCTCGATGATCCACGGCATGAGCGTGCCGGGTGCGATCGAGGCGGCACAGCGCCGGCTCGGCCACACCAAGGGCATCTTCGGCTGGCTCAGGGAGGCCCCCTGGGGCAACCCGGCCTTCGCCGCGCTCATGCTCTCTCTCGTCATGTTCGGCTTTCTGGGCGGCATCAGCGGGGTCATCCTCGGCACCGAGCAGATCAACATCTTGATGCACAACACGCTCTACGTGCCGGGCCATTTCCACGCCACCGTGGTCTCGGGCACCACGCTCGCCTTCATGGGCGTGACCTATCTCTTGATCCCGATTTTCTTCCGCCGTGACATCGTGTTTCCGAAGATCGCCCAGTGGCAACCTTATGTCTTCGCCATCGGCACCGCCGGCATCGCGCTCTTCATGATGGGTGCCGGCACCCTCGGCGTCTCGCGGCGGCACTGGGACATCACCTTCACCGACGCGCTGATCACCTTCGACTACCCGGCCACGGCCTTCTTCATGCTCGGGTTGAACGGGCTCTCGGCGATCATCGCGACCGTCGGTGGCGCGATGTACGTGATCGTCGTCGTCGCCTCGATCGTCTGGGGCAAGAGGCGGACCGAGGAGGATGCGAAGACCAACCCGATTGCTCCGGGTGCGGCAGTCCTCGCACAATATGGTGGCGAGGACACCTTCAAGCTGCCCGGCACGATCGTGCTCGTCTCGGTCTTCTTCATCGCCTTCGCCCTCTACTACTTCATCAACTGGCGCTTCTTGGCCGGCATCTGGCCGATGAGCTGAGCGGACGACGGCGGCGGGACACCCGTGTGCCCGCCGCCGGGTCACGACGAGCCACAGGGAGCCCGCCTTGAGCACAGCAGCCCAGACTACGGTCAGCAAGACGACCGCCGCCCAAAACACGGTTACGAAGAACGTCGTCTCCGTCTTCAAGCTGCGGATCGCCGTCGTCATCGCCTTGAGCGCCTTGGGCGGGGTCGCGGTGGCAGAGGGGCCGGCGCCGGGTTTCCTGGAACTCGCCGTCCTGACGCTCGCCGTAATCCTCTCCTCGGCCGCGGCCGGCGCCTTCAACCAGATCTGGGAGCGCGACCTGGATGCCCGGATGGTGCGCACCCGCAGGCGTCCCTTCGCCAGCGGCGAGTGGCGGGCGGGGCCCCTCTGGTGGGCGCTAGTCGCCTTCATCCTGGCCCTGGGCGTCGGCATGGCGGCCGCCGTCTTCAATCTCACGACCGCCGTCCATCTGTTCCTCGGCGCCTTCACCTATGGCGTGGTCTACACCGTCTGGCTGAAGCAGCGGACGGTCTGGAACATCGTCATCGGCGGCCTCGCCGGCAGCTTCGCGGTGCTCGCCGGGGCCGCCGCGGTCGAGCCCGGGCTGAGCACGGCACCGCTGATCCTCGCCGTCGTCCTCTTCTTGTGGACGCCGCCGCATTTCTGGTCGCTCGCCTTGATGGCCAAGGACGACTACGCCGCCAATGGCGTGCCGATGCTGCCGCTGGTCAAGGGCGTGCGGTTCACCGCCTGGGCCATCCTGCTCCATGCCGTGGCCCTCGCCGTCCTCGCCATGCTGCCGGTCTTCTTCGGCATGGGCTGGATCTACGGCATCGCGGCGCTCGCGGGTGGCGGCTGGTTCGTCAAGACCAGCGTCGACCTCGTCCGCCGCCCCGGCCGGCCGGCGGCCTTCGCCAACTTCAAGGCGTCGCTCGGCCAGCTCTCCCTCCTGCTCGTCGGAGCCATGCTCGATGCCGCGCTCATCGGCTGACCGCCGTGCCCTCGTCTTGGTCGCAGCTCTCTTGGTTGTGGCCGGCAATGCTCTGGCCGAAGCGCCCAATCCCTTCGACGAAAGAGGCGCTCTCGCCTACAGCCAGGCCGCGATCGGCAATGCGGTCTCGGACCATCGCTTCATCGATAGCAGCGGCCGGCCCGTCAGCCTCGCCGATTTTCGCGGCAAGCCCTTGGTCCTCAACCTGATCTTCACCGCCTGCTCCAGCACCTGCCCGATCATCGTCCAGACGCTGCACAGGAGTGTCCGGATCGCCAATGGCGCTCTCGGCCCGGACGATTTCCACGTCGTCACCATCGGTTTCGACACCGACCGCGACACGCCGCAGCAGATGCGCGCCTACAAGGCCGACCAGGGGGTCCGGTTCCCCAACTGGACCTTCCTCTCCACCGACGCTGCGACGATCGAGGCGCTGAGCGAAGAGGTCGGCTTCATCTACTTCCCCTCGCCCGGGGGCTTCGATCACCTGACGACGACCACCATTCTCGATGCCGAGGGCACCGTCTTCCGCCACGTCTACGGCGACGCCTTCGAGCCGCCGTCTCTGGTCGAGCCGCTCAAGGACCTGGTCTGGGGGCGGTTCAGCCCCGTCACCGACGTCGAGAGCCTGATCAACCGAATCAAGCTGATCTGCACGATCTACGATCCCAACAGCGACCGCTACCTCTTCGACTATTCGATCTTCTTCGGCATTTTCGCCGGCATCGTCAGCCTCGGCGGGATCGGCTTCGTTCTGTTGCGCGCCTGGCTCGGCGGCCGGCGTCGGACGGCGCGCGGCATGCCGGGACCGGCCCGGTCCTAGGGCCGCTCATGGACATCGTCCGCCGTCCGCTGCGCCACGGTTTCCAGCTCCTCGAGAGCGCGCTCGATCGGGTGTTCCCGCCCGCCTGGCAGCCGCTCTACCACCTCGGCGCGCTGGCCTTCTTCTGTCTCTGGGTGGTCACCGTCAGCGGCATCTACGTCTACGTCTTCTTCGATACCGGCACGGTCGAGGCCTACCGCTCGGTCGAGCGCATCACCATCGACCATTGGTACCATGCCGGGGTCATGCGCAGCCTGCACCGCTACGCCTCGGGCGGCATGGTGCTGTTCATGCTCCTCCATCTGTTGCGTGAGTTCTCGCTCGACCGCTACCGTGGCTCGCGCTGGTTCACCTGGGTGACCGGCATCGTCGTCATCTGGCTGGTCTACATCTCGGGCATCACCGGCTATTGGCTGGTCTGGGACGAGCTCGCGCAATTCACCGCGATCCGCACCGCCGAGCTGGTCGATGCGCTGGGCATCTTCGGCGAGCCGATCGCCCGCAATTTCCTGACTCCAGCGAGCCTCGACGACCGCTTCTTCACGCTGATGCTGTTCTTGCACATCGCGATCCCCTTGATCCTCTTCATCATCCTCTGGGTGCATCTGCAGCGGGTCAGCCGGCCCGAGATCAACCCGCCGCGCGGGCTGACGGTGATGATGCTGGCCGGCATGGTGGTGCTCTCGCTGATCAAGCCGGCGGTCAGCCACCCGCCCGCCGATCTCGGCCGGATGCTCGGCGAGATCCGCCTCGACTGGTACTATCTGGGCTTCTATCCGCTGGCCGACGTGATCGGCGAGCGCGGCCTCTTGGGCCTGCTCGCGGTGCTCACCATCAGCCTCGCGGCCCTGCCGTTCATGCCGCCCTTGCGCCGGGCACCCGTCGCCACGGTCAATCTCGACTTCTGCAACGGCTGCGACCGCTGCGTGCAGGACTGCCCCTATGCCGCCGTCACGCTGGTGCCGCGAACCGACGGCCTGCCGTTCGAGCACGAGGCCCGGGTCGAGCCATCCTTGTGCGTCAGTTGCGGCATCTGCACCGGCGCCTGTCCCACGGCCACGCCGTTTCGCCAGCGCGGCCGAATGATCGCCGGCATCGAACTGCCGCATCTGGCCTTGAAGGACATGCGCGCGCTCACAGACCGGGCGGCCGAAGGGCTCGAGGGCGACCGCCGCGTGCTCGTCTTCGGCTGCGACCACGGCGTGGCGATCGACCGGCTGAGCGATCCCGCTATCGGTGCTGTGCGCCTGCCCTGTGTCGGCATGCTGCCGCCGGCCTTCATCGACTACGTCTTGAGCCGCGATCTGGCCGACGGCGTGGTGCTCACCGGCTGTGCCGAGGAGGCCTGCTACAACCGGCTCGGCATCGCCTGGACCGAGGCGCGGATCGAGGGGCAGCGCGATCCCTATCTGCGCAAGCGGGTGCCCAGAGAGCGCGTTCTTCGCGTCTGGCCGGGCAAGAGCGGAGACCAGGTACTGGCCGCAGCCCTCGCCGGCTTCCGCGAGACCCTGCCGGCGCAGCCCACGGCCCGGGCCCTGCCGAGGCAGGCTGCCCCGGCGGCCGTAGCGCCAGAGGCGGCACTGGAGCCGGTTCCCGCACCAGGAGGTGGTGATGACTAGCGCCTTGCGCTGGCTCGGGCAGGGACTGGTCATCGCCTTCCTGATCGCGGCGATGGGGATCTTCGTCGACACGCCCGCCTACACCAGCTTCCCGGCCGATCAGGCGATGATCCGGCTCAGCTTCAGCCACGGTGGCGCGCGCGACTGCCGCGAGCGGACACCCGAGGAGCTGGCCGCCTTGCCGCCCAACATGCGCTCGCCGATGGTTTGCTCGCGCGAGCGGCTGCCGCTCTGGCTGGAGGTCGATCTCGACGGCAGCCCGCTGGTGCGCACCGAGTTGCCGCCGGGTGGGTTGCGCGGCGATGGCCCGTCGCGGATCTACGAAGGCTTTGCCGTCCCCCCCGGCCGCTACACCATCGAGGCGCGGCTGCGCGACAGTGCGCGCGAGATCGGCTTCGACTGGCAGCGCACGGCCGAGGTCGACCTCGAGCCGCGGCAGAACCTGGTGATCGAGTTCAGGAGCGATGCCGGCGGCTTCGTGATCCAATGAGGAGCCGGCAATGAGGAGCATCCCATGACCCCGACAGCCCCGTCACCTGAGCACGTAATAGGTGCCGGCCGCGGCATGCTGGTGGCCGTGCTCTCGCTTGCCTTCATGGCCGGCACCGGCTGGCTGGTCGCCGAGATCGCCCGCCAGCCGGCACCGCTCGAGACAGAAAAGCCGGTGCTCGACACTTCGAGCCTCCTGGCCCTGATCGATTACCAGGGTGCACCGCTCGAGCCCGCCGCCCTCGACAAGCCGGCCACCGTCGTCTTCTTCGGCTACACCTACTGCCCCGACATCTGCCCCTTGGAGCTCGCCACCATGGCGGCCGCCCTCGACCGCCTGGGGCCCGCTGCCGGCGAGGTCGGCGCCTTCTTCGTCAGCGTCGATCCCGAACGCGACACGCCCGAGCAGCTCCGGGGCTATGTCGAGCTCTTCCACCCCCTGATCACCGGGCTCACCGGCGAGCCCGAGGCGATCGCGGCTGCCGCCGGTGCCTTTCGCGCCTATTACGAGAGGGTCGAGCACGAGGGCGGCTACCACACGGTCGACCACTTCGCCCGCACCCTGGTGCTCGACCGGGACGGCAGGCTCGAGGCCGCCATTCCCTTCGACAGCCCGCCGGACGTGCTGCTCGGCGCCCTTCGCCCACTTCTGGAGACCGGCCCATGACGCTCTTGCCCTGGTCCGAGCGCTTCAAGCTCGGCATTCCGGCCGTCGATCACGAGCACAAGGAGCTGATCGACCTCATCAACACGCTGCACGACCAGCTCGGCAGGCAGCCGGCCAAGGACGAGATCCTGGGCTTTCTCGAGGAGATCAACGCCAAGATCAACGCGCATTTCGCGCTCGAGGAGAAGGTGATGCGCGGCCTGAAGTATGACGAGCTGGATGCGCACAAGGGCGAGCACGAGACGCTCCTGGACGGCATCCGCGACATCATGGACCGGGCCGAGACCGCACCCTTCAGCGAGCTCGAGGCCGATCTCGCGGGCCAGCTCGAGACCTGGTTCGGTCGCCACTTCGCCACCAAGGACGCACGGCTGCATCACTTCCTCGAAGACAAGGGCATCGACGAGGAGACGTTCGCGCGGGAGAACCCGGACGCCTGAGGGTTTGACCGAGATCAAGGCGGCGCGTGCTGCGGCCGTGACATGCTCAGACCATAGCATCAGGGAGCCACCCATGCCTCGCGACCCGAGAGCCGTTCGAGTGACCGCGACCCGACCGGCCCCGCTGCCGGTCGCGACCCTGGCCGAGCACCCCTTCGCCCCCTTCGTCCGGGCGGTGGCCAAGGGCGAGAAGCTCGGCCGCAGCCTGAACATCGACGAGGCCAGGACAGCGATGGCCATGGTCTTCGCCGGCGAGGTCGAGCCGGTCCAGCTCGGGGCCTTCCTCGCCGTGCTCCGCTATCGCAAGGAGACGCCAGAGGAGCTGGCCGGCTTTGCGCTGGCGGCGCGCGACGCGATGCTGCCGGGCACCCTGCCGGCGGCCGCCCTCGACTGGCCGTCCTACGCCGACCGGCACAAGCAGCTGCCCTACTTCATCCTCTCGGCGCTGCTGGTCGCCGGCGCCGGCGTGCGCGTCCTGATGCACGGCATCGAGGGGGAGGGAACGGCCAATACCCGCGCCGCGCTGGACGCGCTGGGCGTGCCGATTGCCGAGAGCATCGACGCCGCGAACCGTGATCTCGACGCTGCCAACTTCGCCTATCTGCCGCTGGAGGCCGTCTGCCCGGCGCTGCACGGTCTCTTCGCGCTCCGTCCGCTGCTCGGCCTGCGCTCGGCCGCCAATACCTATGCCCGCGAGCTGAACCCGGCAGCATGCCCCTGCCAGGTCCAGGGCGTCTTCCACCCGAACTACGCCGACCTCCACGCCGGGGCGGCGCGGCATCTGGGGCAACCGCGGGCCGCCATCTTCAAGGGCGGCGGTGGCGAGGCGCAGATCAACCCGAAGAAGCCGGTGCTGGTGACGCGGGTGAGCGACAGCCTGGTCGACCGGGTAACCTGGCCGGCCCTGCTCGACGCCGACGATCCCGAGTGGCGCGACGAGCCGCTCGATCCCCGCCGCATCGCATCGTTGTGGCGCGGCGATCGCCGGGCTCCCGGCCCCGAGGCCGCGATCATCGGCACGGCGGCGGTCGCGCTCGACATCACCGGCAAGGCCGACAGCGTCGAGGCTGCACGCGAACTCGCGAGCGATCTCTGGCAGAGCCGCGACCGCGATCGTTACTGATACCGGCGCTATCGAGCCTGTGCCTGGGCCAGGATCAGCGGCAACAGGGCGGGGTCCGGGCCGATCGGGCCGAAATAGACGCCGGCCCGGCTGGTCTCGGCGAGCAGTCGGGCCACGTCGCCGGCGCCGTGCGTGCCGGCATCGGTGAGAAAACCCACGGCCGCGACGAACGGCGACCGCAACCCGGCCACCGCCTCGGCCACCGCGGGCGGCTCGTCGAGAAAGGC
>SLRI01000678.1 GCA_007131045.1 Rhodospirillales bacterium | reverse complement strand
GCGGCAGGCCGGCGAGGCGTCGGCCGTGCGCCGTTGCGGCACCCTGATCATCGAGCGCGCCCAAGGCCCGCAGCAGATCCTGGGCGGCGCGAAACCCGCCGTCAGGTGGCGGTGTGAGGAACGCCAGCCCCTCGGGTGCGCGTACCCCCCAGAGTGCGAGCTCGAGGACCAGCCCGGCGAGATCGGCCTCCAGGATCTCCGGCGTGTCGGCAGCGGCCAGGCCGCGCGTCTCCGCCTCGGCCCAGAGCCGGTAGCAATGCCCGGGACCGAGCCTGCCCGCCCGGCCCGCCCGCTGCTCGGCGCTGGCCCGGCTGACCCGCACGGTCTCGAGCCGGCTCATGCCCGTGCGCGGGCTGTAGCGGCTCTGCCGTGCGAACCCGGTGTCGATCACCACCTCGATCCCCTCGATGGTCAGGCTGGTCTCGGCGATATTGGTCGCGAGCACCACCTTGCGCCGGCCGGGCCGGGGCAGCAGCGCCGCGTCCTGCGCGGCTTTCGGCAAGGCCCCGTAGAGCTGGTGCAGCTCGGCCCTGCCGCCGCCGAGCGCTGCTGCCAGCCGTACGATCTCGGCGGCACCCGGCAGGAAGACCAGGATGTCGCCGCCGTGTCGGGCAAGCGCCTCTTCGACCACGGCGGCCGGGTCGGCAGCCGGGCGGTGGTGCAGGCTCACCGGATACTGCCGGCCGCTGGCGGTGACCACCGAGGCGTTATTTAGATAGGCTGAGACCCCGGCCGCATCGAGCGTCGCCGACATCGCCAGGAGCCGGAGATCGGGGCGCAGCGTCGTCTGCACCTCGCGGGTCAGGGCCAGGCCCAGATCGCCGTCGAGCGAGCGCTCGTGCAGCTCGTCGAAAATCACCAGGCCCACCCCGTCGAGCCCCGGCTCTGCCTGCAGCCGGCGCACGAAGAGCCCTTCGGTCAGAACCTCGATCCGCGTCTCGGGGCCCACCCGTCGCTCGAAGCGCATCGCATAGCCGACGGTCCGGCCGACCGGCTCGCCCAGAAGCTCGGCCATCCGGCCGGCCGCCTGGCGGGTGGCGAGCCGGCGCGGCTCGAGCATCAGGATGCGGCGGCCCTCGAGCCAGGGCTCGGCCAGGAGCGCCAGCGGCACCAGCGTGGTCTTGCCCGAGCCCGGCGGCGCGGTGAGCACGGCGTTGCCGGCCTTGGCCAGCGCGCCGCGAAGTGCCGGCAGGGCTTCGACCACCGGCAGGTCGAAACGGTCGATCACCGGCTGAGCTCGACCCCCGGCAGCGGCCGCAGCCGGCGCATCAGGCTCTCGGCGGTGATCACGTCCCAGGTGCGGATCGGCAGGCCGGCCGCCACCAGCTTTCGGGCGATCCATTTGTTGCTGGTGTTGAAGATGTGATAGCTGCCCTCGGCGGGGTAGAACAGGCTGTCGGGGTGCAGCCCCGGTGCCACCACTCCTGCCCTGGGAGCACCGTCGCGGCTGACCGCCCCGTCGATCGCTTCGAGCATGGCCCGCAATCCGGCGTCGCTAACCTCGACCGCGAGCACTTCCAGCCCGGCCGCGGTCCGGGGCGGGTCGGCCATCGGAATGAAATGGATCACCGCCGAGGACGGCAGCAGGGCCGCGCGGATCGCCAGACTGATCGGCGGATCGCGCTCGGGATAATAGTCGCCATCGCCCCAGCCGATCGCGACATAAGCCGGATCCGGCAGATCGGCGAGTTCCGGCAACAGGTCGGGCTCGACATCGGCGCGGGCCACGGCGACCAGCACGTGCCAGTCGTTGCTGGTGACATAAAGCCGTCCGGTCGGCTCGTCCTCGGGGATGATCTGCGCCGGTGCCGCGGCACAGGCCGCGAGCAGCAGCAGCGTCCCGAGGAGCAGGACCCGGCTCATGACGCCCCGCGCCAGGGCCGCTCGGCCGACGCACCGGGCCGAGGCCGCTCGGCCGACATACCGCGGCAGAGCCGCTCGGCCAGAGCACCGGCCCGGGCCAGGCGGCGGCGCAGCCGGGCCTTGGTCGTCGCCGCGTCGACCGTTTCGTCAGCGGCCCAGTCCCGCAGCGTCGCCAGCGTGATGCCGGTGAGTGCGATCTCCTGGGCCGGGCGCAACGGCGGCCGGCCGGGCACCCGGGCGACGTCGAGAAAATCGTGGACCAGCCGCGAGAGGTCGAAAACCAGCGGCACCCAGTGATGCGCGTGGCTCGGGTGCAGCTTGGTCTCGAGGATGTCGACCGCCACCGTCCGGAAGGGCTGCAAGTGGTCGAGCCAGGCCTCCATCACGATCGCGAGGCGAACGTCGGCGCCGTGCCCGGCGATGCTTTCGAACGGCACGGCGAAGACCGCCCTTCGGGCCTCACCGAACCAGGCATTGGCCACGGCATCGACGTCACGAAACCGATCGGCGATCAGAACGAGCGGCAGCCCCGTCCGCTCGGCTATGGCGCTGAGCCGCACCTGCTCCCAGCCCTCCTCGGCGGCCAGGGCCAAGGCCGCGGCGACGACGGCGGCCTCGTGCTCGCCCGCCGCCTCGTCCGTTCGTCCACCCGCCATGTGCTCCTCCAGACCAACGCTCTCGCCCGGAGCTTACCGCCGAAAGCGGGGCGAAGGCGAGCCTCAGAGCCTGTCCGAGAAGTTTTCTAGGCATTTCATGAGCTTGGCAGTGAGCAAATGCGAGGAGGCGAGCAGCCGTCGATGCAGCGCATCGTCGGACGCTCGACGACGAAGCAGGTGCCGCTGCCAAGCTCACCTCCGGTCG
>SLRI01000300.1 GCA_007131045.1 Rhodospirillales bacterium | reverse complement strand
TCGCTCGAAGCCAAGGGCTACAGCTACTCCTACGACATGCTGGGCGAGGCCGCCCGCACCGCCAAGGACGCCGAGCGCTACTTCAACGCCTACAAGACCGCGATCGCGAGGATCGGCGCGGCCGCAGCCGGGCGCGGCCCGGTCGAGGGCCCCGGCATCTCGGTCAAGCTCTCAGCCCTGCACCCGCGCTACGAGCTGGCGCAGAAGGCGCGGGTGATGGACGAGCTGTTGCCCCGGCTCGAGGCCCTGGCGATCCAGGCGGCGGGCCACGACATCGGCTTCAACATCGACGCCGAGGAGGCCGACCGGCTGGACATCTCGCTCGACCTGATCGAGGCGGTGGCCAAAAACCCGAAGCTCGACGGCTGGGCCGGCTTCGGCATCGTCGTTCAGGCCTACCAAAAACGCGCACCCTTCGTCATCGACTGGCTCGAGGATCTGGCAAAGCGCACCAAGCGCCGGCTGATGATCCGCTTGGTCAAGGGCGCCTACTGGGACAGCGAGATCAAGCGGGCGCAGGAGCTGGGCCTCGACGGCTACCCGGTCTTCACCCGCAAGCCCTCGACCGACGTCTCCTATCTCGCCTGTGCCCGAAAGCTCCTGCACAAGGACGAGGTCTTCTTCCCGCAATTCGCCACCCACAACGCCCACACCATCGCCTCGGTCCTCGAATTCGCCGGCAATTCCCGCAATTTCGAGTTCCAGCGGCTGCACGGCATGGGCGAGGTGCTCTACCAGGAGATCGTCGAGAGCGACCGCTTCGGGGTGGGCTGCCGGATCTATGCGCCGGTCGGCCAGCACGAGGACCTGTTGGCCTATCTCGTCCGCCGGCTCTTGGAGAACGGCGCCAACAGCTCGTTCGTCAATCGCCTCCAGGACGACCGGCTGCCGATCGACGAGATCATCGAGGACCCGATCGCCCGGACCCGGGTGTCGGGTGGCCGGCCGCACCCCAAGATCCCGCCGCCCCGCCACATCGTGATGCCCGAGCGCGAAGCCGCCCGCGGCCTCGACCTCACCTCGCCGGGCGCGCTCGCAGGCTTGCGCGAGCGGATGCTCGAGGCCGATCACGGCGACCATCGGGCGGGCCCGATCGTCGACGGCAAGGAGGCCACGGACGGCCTGCGCCCGGTCCACTCCCCGGCCGATCGCGACCGGGTCGTGGGCCAGACCCGCGATGCGACGGCGGACGAGATCGAGCGCAGCCTCGGCCGGGCCGAAAAGGCTGCCCGGGCCTGGGCAGCCCGGCCGGTCGAAGAGCGCGCCGCCTGCCTCGAGCGGGCCGCCGATCTCTTGGAGGAGCGCATCGCAGAGCTGATGGCGCTCTGCACCCGAGAGGCCGGCAAGACCATGGCCGACGGGGTCGCCGAGGTCCGGGAAGCCGTCGATTTCTGCCGCTACTACGCCGCCCGCGCGCGGGCCGACATGGGCCGTCCGCTGATCCTGCGCGGCCCGCATGCCGGCCAGACGGTGAGCCTCGAAGGCGGTGGCGTCTTCGTCTGCATCAGCCCCTGGAACTTCCCGCTCGCCATCTTCATGGGCCAGATCACCGCGGCCCTCGCCGCCGGCAACGCGGTGATCGCCAAGCCGGCCGAGCAGACCCCGCTGATCGCCGCGGCCGGCGCCCGCATCCTGCACGAGGCCGGGGTGCCGGGCGATGTCCTCCACCTCCTGCCCGGCGACGGGGCCGAGGTCGGCGCGGCGCTGGTCGCCGATCCCCGGATATCCGGGGTCTGCTTCACCGGCTCGACCGAGGTGGCGCGTCTGATCAACCGCCAACTGAGCAAGCGCAGCGACCGCATCCCGGTGCTGGTCGCCGAGACCGGCGGGCTCAACGCGATGATCGTCGACAGCACCGCCCTGCCCGAGCAGGTCACCCGCGACGTCCTGGTCAGCGCCTTCCAGAGCGCCGGCCAGCGCTGCTCGGCGCTGCGCGTGCTCTTCCTGCAGACCGACGTCGCCGACACCATGCTGGCGATGATCGAAGGCGGGATGGACGAGCTCGCAGTCGGCGATCCGGCCTACCTCGCGACCGATGTCGGCCCGGTGATCGACGACGAGGCCAAGGCGATGCTCGATGGCCACAAGAAGCGCATGCTGGGCGAGGCCCGGCTGATCAAGGGGCTGAAGCCCGGCCCGGGCACCGGCCGCGGCTCGTTCGTGGCGCCGGCCGCCTACGAGCTCGAGCGCCTCTCGCAGCTGCAGAGCGAGGTCTTCGGCCCGATTCTCCACGTCGTCCGCTACGAGGCGCAGCAACTCGACGCCGTGGTCGAGGCGATCAACGCCACCGGCTACGGCCTGACGCTCGGCGTCCACACCCGGATCGACGAGACCTGGCAGCGGGTGGCGGCCGAGGCGCGGGTCGGCAATGTCTACGTCAACCGCAACCAGATCGGCGCATTGGTCGGCATCCAGCCGTTCGGCGGGATGGGGCTCTCGGGCACCGGCCCCAAGGCCGGCGGGCCGCATTACCTGCATCGCTTCACCGCGATGCGCGGCGAGCCGACCCTGATCGCCGAGCCGGCCGAGCTGCGCCTCGACAAGGCCGCCATGCAGCGGGCCCTTGCCGCCGCCGGAGCAGCCTTGCCCGAGCTCGAGGCCCGTGCAGCGCTCTTGGAGAAGGTGGCGGCCGCCAGTGGCCCCGCCGCTCGCGACTACCTCCGCTTCTTCGCCGCCGAGGCCCGGGACGAGCTCGAGGCGCCCTGCCAGCTGCCGGGCCCGACCG
>SLRI01000499.1 GCA_007131045.1 Rhodospirillales bacterium | reverse complement strand
TTTCGAGGGCATGGTCGCCTTCTTCAACCTGGTCGAGACGGAGCTCTATCCGTTGCTCGACGACATGCGCGAGCGCGGCATGGGGATGTTCAGCATGCGCCCGTTCCGCGAGGGGCTGCTGACCGACAAGCGCAAGGACCGGAGCAAGCTGCCCCCAGGCGACCCGCATCTGGCCGAGACGTCCGATCTCGCCTATCGGCGGTTCGAGGCGCTGCAGCGCGAGCTCGGTGGCGAGGTCCGCTCCTGGACTGACCTCGCGATCAAGTTCTCGCTGGCCCATCCGCTTTTCTGCTCGGTGATCGTCAGCATGAACACGCCGGCCCAGGTCGAGAGCGCCTTGGCCGCCGCCGACGGCGACTATCCCGACACCGCCTTCGTCGAACGCGTGCACCGCATCGTCAGCGCCGCCTGAGTCCTGGGCGGCGTTGCCCCGGCTCGGGCGACGTGCGATGGTTCGTCTACGGTTGCGACGCGAAGATAGTCGGTTCGACGGCGAGCGGCCCGGTGGCCGATTCCGCCGGACGTGCCGAAGGCAGAGCTGGGCATTGCATGCTCGACCGGAAGAATGCCGGCGCACGGCGTGGGCGGCGGTTCTGGTTGCGGGTCTACGGCCAGCTTCTCGGGCTGGTCCTGCTGGCCGCCTTCTTGGGCCTGCGGATGCTCGACCCGCTGCCGGTGCAGTTGGTGCGTCACGAGATCTTCGACTACTATCAGACCATCTGGCCGCGCCTGGAAACCACCGACGAGGTGCTGATCGTCGACCTCGACGATCGCAGCCTCGCCGCGTACGGCCAATGGCCCTGGCCGCGCACCCTGCTCGCCGATCTGGTCCAGCGGCTGTTCGACCACGGCGCCGACGTGGTGGCCTTCGACGTCGTGTTCGCCGAGCGTGACCGGCTTTCGCCGGCCCGGTTCGCCCTGCAACTCGACGATCTGCCACCGGAGATGCGTGCGTTTCTCGCGACGCTGCCGGACAACGACGCCGTCTTCGCCGAGACGATCCGCCGAAACAGCGTCGTGCTCGGCCAGCCGGCGCTGCACGATGCGCCGCCCGGCAACAGTATGCTCGACAACCGCGCCGGCACGGTGGCCGAGCTCGGCGGGGATCCGCGACCCTTTCTGCAGCGCTATGGCGGGCTCGTGCGCAACCTGCCGGAGCTCGAGGACGCTGCCGGCGGCATCGGCACGGTGACCATCGCCCTCGAGCAGGACGGCGTGGCCCGAAGGGTGCCGCTGGCGCTGGTCGTCGGCGAGCGCATCCTTCCCGCACTGACCATAGAGGCGCTCCGCCTGCGCGCCGGCGAGCCGAGCCTTCTGATCCGCTCGAGCCCGCGGGGCGTGACGGCGATCAATGTCGGCGGCCACGTCGTGCCCACCGACCGCGATGGGCGGATCTGGGTGCGCTTCGGCCGGCACGGCAGCATCCCCTACATGTCGGCCGCCGACGTCCTGGCCGGCACCGGCGACGAGGCGGCCATCGCCGGGCGGATCGTGCTGGTCGGCAGCACCGCGGCCGGCCTCTTCGACATCAAGCGCACGCCCTTGTCGCCGGCGACGCCCGGCGTCGAGGTGCACGCCCACCTCTTGGAGACGGTGCTGACGGGCACGCATCTTCGCCGGCCGACCATGATCCTGGGGGCGGAGGTGATCGCCATTGCCGCCGCCGGGCTTCTCGTGGTGGCACTCGTGCCGAGCCTGGGCGCTCTCCCCACGCTGGCGATCGGCGGCGGCCTGATGGCGTTGCTCGGCTTCGCCACCGTCTACCTCTTCACCCAGCATCTGATCCTCATGGACCTGAGCTTCGCGGCCATCGCCTCGTTCGGCATCTATGTCGTCCTCACCTACGTGAAATACATAGCCGAGGAAGGCGAGCGGAAGGCGGTGCGGGCGGCCTTCGCGCAGTACCTGCCGGCGGCGGTGGTGGAGCGCCTCGCCGCCAATCCCGATCAGCTCCGCCTCGGCGGCGAGGCCAGGGAGATCTCCATCCTGTTCGCGGACGTACGTGGCTTCACCTCGATGTCCGAGCACCTCGAGCCGGACGAGCTGGGCCGCGTCGTCAACCGCGTCCTCGGCACCATGACCGATGCCGTGCTCGCGCATGGCGGCACCGTCGACAAGTATATCGGCGACTGCGTCATGGCGCTCTGGAATGCGCCCCTCGACGATCCCGAGCACGCCCGCCGGGCGTGCCGGGGTGGGCTCGCCATGGTCGAGGCCGTGCGCGCCCTCGACCGGGAGCTCCGGTCGGGTGACGCGCCGGAGGCGGCGTCGAGCGGCATCGCGGTCGGCATCGGCATCAACACCGGCCGCGCCGCGGTCGGCAATTTCGGCTCGGACTACCGCTTCGACTACACCGCCCTCGGCGACAGCGTGAACCTCGCCTCGAGGCTGGAGGCCCTTTCGAAGGATTATGGCTGCCCGGCGATCATCGGCGAGAATACTGCCGCGGCGGCAGCCGGCTTCGCCATGCTCGAGCTCGACGTCGTCCAGGTCAAGGGCCGCCGCGAGCCGGTCCGCATCTTCACCCTGCTCGGCGACGAGCAGCTGGCAGCGATGCCGGGCTTCCTCCGCCTGCGTGCGGCGCACGAGGCACTGGTCGCCGCTTGTGCCGACGGTCGCCCCGGCGCCGCCCGGCAGAAGTTGGCCGAAGCCCGGGAACTCGCCCGCGATCTGCCGCTCGAGCGGGCCTACGACTGCATCGCCCAGCGCATCGACAGGCTCGAGGCGCCGACCG
>SLRI01000147.1 GCA_007131045.1 Rhodospirillales bacterium | reverse complement strand
TACCACGCTCGTCGAGCCTATGTCGCCCCCAGGGATCCCGCTCCGTGCCCGACAACCGAGCATCAGAGGGTGATGGGTTTGGTGGAGGCGCCGGGTACTGCCCCCGGGTCCGATACGCTTATTCCGAGTGGCGTTTATCACCATAGCCGGATATCTCCGGCACCACTCATATAGCCGCGATCAGGCCCCGCTTAAAGGGGCGATCTTACGGCGTATCGGTATCGGCCCACTTTGCACAACATGGTACCCAGCATGACCCTCTCCGCCGACGCCCTGGCCGAAATCGCCGAGCTTCGGGCCACAGCAGCGCCGACCCGCCGGGCGGTGGTGCCGGCCCTCGAGGCCATTCTCTTCGAGCCGCTGCCGGTGCTCGACCAGGGTTTCATCCGCGTCGTCGACTACATGGGCGACGACGACGCCATCGTGCAGGCGGCGCGGGTCTCCTACGGCAAGGGCACCAAGCAGGTCTCGACCGATCAGGGGCTGATCAACTACCTGATGCGGCATCGCCACACCACGCCCTTCGAAATGTGCGAGATCAAGCTGCACGTGAAGCTGCCGATCTTCGTCGCCCGGCAGTGGATCCGCCACCGCACCGCCAACGTCAACGAGTACTCGGCCCGCTACTCGGTGCTCGACGACGGCAGCTACCGGCCGGAGATCGGCCATCTCGCAGCCCAGGCGGCGCACAACCGCCAGGGCCGCGGCGAGGCACTCGAACCCGAGATGGCCAAGGCCGTCCTCGACCGGCTCGATGCCAGCGCCGCCTCGGCAGAGGCTACCTATCGCTGGCTGCTCGGCGACGCCCCCGGCGAGCCCGGGCTCAGCCGCGAGCTCGCTCGCATGGTGCTGCCGCTCTCCGCCTATACCCAGTGGTATTGGAAGATCGACCTGCACAATCTCCTGCATTTCGTGGCGCTGCGCGCCGATTCGCACGCCCAGTACGAAATTCGCGCCTATGCGGAGGTGCTCAGCCAGATCATCGAGAAATGGGTGCCGGTGACGGCCGCCGCCTTTCGCGACTATCGGGTCGAGGGTGCGGCACTGTCGGGCAAGGCTCTGGCCGTGGTCAAGCGGCTGCTCCGGGGCGAGCCGGTCGACCGCGACGCGGCCGGCATGAGCGCCCGCGAATGGCGGGAGCTGATGGCCTTGCTGGGCCTACCGGCCGAGGGCTGAGTGCCCGGTCATCCTCGGCCCTGCCGCATGTCGCCCAGGCAGAGAACGACCATGATCACCATGGCGGCAGCGGTGCCGGCGAGGCCGATATAGATCGCGGCACTCATGCCGAAGACCGCCACGAGCGCGATGCAAACGATCAGGCCAGCCAAGGCTGCCCACCCGGTCTTGCCCAGGCCCTCTGTTTCCGGCATCGCCCATCTCCCTTGCTGATCGGCCTCCAAAAGAGGCCCGAGACGCTAGGCCACGACGCACTGCTCCGGCTGCGCACCGCGACGACCTGCATGACTTCAGGTTAGCGCGCGCCACGGGCCTTGTCAGCGACCATCGCGTCACAGGCGGACGTGTGGCGGCAACGTGGGCAGACAAAGCGCGCCAGACGCGCAAGTGTGACGATCGGGCATCGACGGTGAGCCAAATGGCTCAGACGACACAGTTTCCGACATTCGCATCGATCGAGACTGTACAACTAGACTCTGCTCGGTAATGTCCGGTCCACAACTTCTTGAAGGAGGGGGCCATGCGTCTCTCACGATCAGTTCTCATGGCGGCGGGTGCCGCCTTTGTCGTCGCTGCCTGTAGCGGCGGCCCGAATTTCCGCACGGTTCCCGAAAAGCTGATGGCGCAACCCGAGGCCACCCGGGCGATCTCCCAGGCCGAGGCCACCCCGGTGCCGGCTGGTGCCTTCGAGGCCGCCGCCTTCGAGGCCTATCTCGGCCACGCCCAGTATGAATTCTACGACATGCAGGACTTCGGCGACACGATCTTCCACTCCGAGAAGGCGATGGCGGTGGCCGCCGGCCAGAACGTCATGCCGCAGCATCCTTCCCAGCGGCGGTTGACATCGGAGCACATGGCCGAGACCACCGAGGTCTACCAGCGCCTGAACGCGGCACTCACTGGTGAGGCAGGCCAACGCCTGCCGGCCGTGGCCGGCCGCGCGATGGCCGATTTCGACTGCTGGCTCGAGCAGCAGGAAGAGAATTTCCAGCCCGACGACATCGCCGCCTGTCGTGACGCCGTCTATGCGGCGCTGGCCGAGCTCGAGGCGCCGGTCGACGTCGACCTGCCCGACCGCGTCACGCTCAGCGCCGACGTGCTGTTCGACTTCGACCGGGCCGAGATCAAGCCCGAGTTCACCGACGAGCTGGACGCCGCAGCCGATCTGCTGCTCGCCAATCCCGACGTCACCGTCCGCATCGACGGCCACACCGACAATGTGGGGACGCTCGAGTACAACCAGGGCCTGTCCGAGCGGCGCGCCGAGGCCGTCGCCTCCTACCTCGAGGAGGCTGGTGTCGATCGCGACCGGATGACGGTGGCCGGCTTCAGCTTCACCCAGCCGGTGGCCGACAACGCCACCCCCGAAGGCCGGGCGCAGAACCGGCGGGTCGAGATCGACCTGATCGATCCGGCCGACTGAACGCTCGGCGTTCATCCGGGAGCAACGGCGACGGCCGGTCGGTGACGACCGGCCGTTCGTCGTTGGAGCACCCGAGCGACGCGCATACCGGCCTTGGCCGCCGCCGCCCGGTCGGCTAGGAGGCAGGGCGAGCAGGCGGATTGCCCTGCCTC
>SLRI01000014.1 GCA_007131045.1 Rhodospirillales bacterium | reverse complement strand
TGGGGGCCGCGGTGATCAACCTCGCCTTCGGCCTCGTCCTCGCCTTCGTGCTGATCCAGGGCGAGCTCGCACCGCTGCTCTCCGACACCTTCTTCGTGCCGGGCTACTTCCACTTCTTCACGGTCGGCACCGTCAGCCTCACCCTGCTCGCCGCCTTCGCCGTCATGCTGCCGGCGCTCCGTGGCCGGGAGCTGGGCTGGCCGGGGCTGCTGCGGGCCATGCCCTGGCTGGCGACCGTCGGGCTGCTGCTGTTCGGCGGGGCAGGGGTCGCTGCCGGCTATCGGGGCGTGCCGCGCCGGGTGATCGAGATCGGCTATGGCGGCGAGGCACCGGCCTTCTGGCAAACCCTCATGACGCTGGTCGCCTTCGGCGGCACCCTGATGGCGCTGGCTCTCTTTGTCTTCGCGTTCGGCGTCGCCGCGGCACTCCTGCCAGGAGGGCGCCGGACCACCCCGGCACCTCGCGGCCTCGCCGTCGACTGGAGCGGCGTCGAGCCCCGCCCCGGTGCCGCGGCCTGGCTCGGCCCGGTCTCGGTCTTCGCCATCGTCGCCGGGATGTACGTCTTCACCGCCATCGGCTTCGAGCTGATGCAGAGCCTGCCCCTCACCGCCACCGGCGGCGGTGGCCACTGACCGGAGATACGAACGATGAACGAGGATTTCTGGCTGATCCTGACGGTGGCCCTGGTCTGGGCACTGCTCGCCGCCGTCTATGCGCTGGCCCCCTGGGGTGACATGATCGGCTACGCCCGCGTCTGGGGCGTGGGCTCGCTCCTGTTCCTGGTGCTCGCCGGCCTCCTCTTGGTCAGAGGGAGGCAGCGCCATGGATGAGACCGCAACGCTCGCCCGGAACGAGCACACCGACCTGCGACGCGCCCGGCTGGTCGTGCCCGGCATGGGCAGCGACCATTGTGCAGGCATCGTCGCCACTTCGCTGAAGCGCCTCGACGGCGTCGGCGAGGTGCAGACCAACACCTCCAACCACAGCGCCCGCGTCGCCTTCGATCCGGCAAAGCTGGACGTGGCGGCCTTGCAGGCTGCCGTCGAGCGGGCAGGCTACGATGTCGACGAGGCGGCGCCCGACGACAGCGCCGGCCGGCGCCGGGTCCGCCTCACCGTGCCCGGCATGGGCAGCGACCATTGTGCCGGCATCGTCAAGGAGTCGATCCGCAGGCTCCAGGGCATCGCCGACGTGCGCACCAATATCGGCAACCACCGGGTCGAGGTGATGGTCGAGAGCGAGGCGACCGACGCCGCGGCGATCCGGGCCGCGGTCGAGCGCGCCGGCTACGAGGTCGACGCGGTCGAGGAGTCTAGCGGACCCGGAGCCGCCCGCTCGACCGCCGGCGACGAGTCGGAGGAGCGTTATCTCGCCACGGCCTGGAAGCGGCTCTGGATCGCCGCGGTCCCCACCACCCTGATCATGCTGCTCATGGGCCCGCACATGTTCTGGCAGCCGATCCCGGGCTATCTCCTGATCATCGCCGTCCTCGCCTTTCCCGTCGTCTTCCTCTTCGGCGGCTGGGCGACCCATCGCTCGGCCTGGCGCTCGCTCACCAACCGCACGGCCAACATGGACGTGCTGATCTCGATGGGCAGCCTGCCGCCCTACCTGATCGGGCTGGTCGGCTTCGTCTACCCGATGACCTCGTTCATCGAGATGGCCGCCACCATCATGACCTTCCACCTGCTCGGCCGCTACCTCGAGACCCGGGCAAAGGGCCGGGCCAGCGAGGCGATCAAGCGGCTGATCACCATGGGCGCCAAGACCGCCTCGGTGCTGCGTGACGGCCAGGAGGTCGAACTGCCGGTGGCCGAGCTCGAGACCGGCGACGTGATGGTCGTTCGCCCCGGCGCCAAGGTCCCGACCGACGGCGAGATCGTCGAGGGTTCGAGCCATCTCGACGAATCGATAGCCACGGGCGAATCGGTGCCGGTCGAGAAGGGGCCGGGCGATTCCGTCATCGGCGCCACCATCAACAAGGAAGGTGTGCTGAAGGTCAAGGCCACCAAGGTCGGCGCCGACACTTTCCTCTCCCAGGTCGTCCGCCTGGTCGAGGAGGCGCAAGGCTCGAAGGTGCCGATCCAGGATCTCGCCGACCGGCTGACCGGCTGGTTCGTCCCGGCGGTGATCGTGATCGCCATCGCCACCTTCGCCACCTGGCTGGTCTTCGCCGAGGAGCTCAGGCCTATTCTCCACTGGGGCGCCGGCTTCCTGCCCTGGATCGACCCGGAGGTGCCACCGCTGGTGGCCGCGATCCTGGCGATGATCGCCGTCCTGGTCATCGCCTGCCCCTGTGCCTTGGGCCTCGCCACGCCCACCGCCCTCATGGTCGGCTCCGGCCTCGGCGCCGAGCGCGGCGTGCTGATCCGCTCCGGCGAGGCGATCCAGTCCCTGAAGGACATCAAGGTCGTCGTCCTCGACAAGACCGGCACCATCACCAAGGGCCAGCCGTCGCTCACCGACGTGGTCACGGCGGCTGGCTTCGAGGAGGCCGATGTGCTCCGGGCCGCGGCCTCGGTCGAGGCGGGCTCCGAGCATCCGCTCGGCCAGGCCATCGTCACCGGCGCCCGCGAGCGCGGCCAGGGCGTGCCCGACGTCCAGCACTTCAAGGCGATCACGGCGCGCGGTGTGCAGGGCGAAGTCGACGGCAGGCTGGTGCGGGTCGGCAGCCGCCGCCTGCTCGACGAGGCGGGGATCGCCATCGGCGATCTCGACGAACGGCTGACCGAACTGGAGACGACGGGCAAGACGGCCA
>SLRI01000247.1 GCA_007131045.1 Rhodospirillales bacterium | reverse complement strand
CTTGACCGAGCCCGAGCGGCGCTGGCTCGACACCTACCACGCGAGGGTGCTCGACGAGTTGTCGCCGCTGCTGGATGCGCCCGGCAAGGCCTGGCTGGAGCGGGCGACGGCGCCGCTTTGAAATCCGGCTCGAGGGCCACCTCCCGATCCCGCGGGAGCCTGCCCGTCAACGCCGTGCCGGCATCGACCAGAGCAAAGATGAAGAGTCGGGGAGGCTGGCCTCCCCGCGCCCCACCATTCCTTTGGGCGAGGGGTGATGGGGAGAGCTCGGGCGCGAGAAATGGGTGACAGCCGACAAGTGACAGGTTACACTCTCCTATGATCGGTTCGTTCGCCGACCGGCGCCTGAAGCGGCTGTTCGAGCGTGGCGACGCACGGCGGCTCGATCCGCGCGACGTGGATCGCATCCGCCTCGTCCTCCAACGCCTCAACCTGGCGCTCCAGGTGGAGGACCTGGACCTGCACAGCTACCGGCTGCACCGCCTCACCGGCAACCTCGCCGGCTTCTGGTCCATCACCGTCCGTGCCAACTGGCGGATCATCTTCCGCTTCGACAACGGCAAGGCCTACGAGATCGAGCTGATCGACTACCACTAGCGAACGAGATGGCAGAGATGACCGAAGCCGCCTTCCGCCCCATGTTCGACCCGCCCCACCCGGGCCTCTCGATCAAGATCGACTGCTTGGAACCCGCCGGCCTGACCGTCACCGACGGTGCCAAAGCCCTCGGCGTCAGCCGCCAAGCCCTGAGCAAGCTCATCAACGGCACCGCCGGAGTCTCCCCCGAAATGGCCCTCCGCCTCGCCAAAGCCTTCGGCGGCACCGCCGAGCTATGGCTCCGCCTGCAAATGGCTTACGACCTCGCTCAGGCGCAGAAGCGAGAAGCCGAGATCACTCGAGACGTGCACAAGGTCGAGATGGTGGCTTAGCGCTGAGGGGGATACTTCATTTTTCAATCAAACGCGCGTCCAACCGCCTGCTGCCAACGCATACCTGTGTCAACTGACGAGATGACCCCGCCAAGCCGCGCACAGACATTCAAGGGCCGACCGTGCTTCTCCCATGGAACAGTCGAACGTGCATCCTCTGTTTGAACGAAGGCGAGTTGACGATCGAGCATGTCATTCCCGCGAGCCTGGGCGGAACGCTCACCAGTCGAATCCTCTGCAAGGACTGCAACAACCGGCTCGGGCATAGCTTCGAATCCGACGCGCGACTTGCACCGGAGTTGCGATGCGCCGCGGCCGGCATGGCGTCAGATCTCGGCGCGCTCGCCGAGGCCCTTGAGGTCGGCGCGCAGTATGAGGCGCAGTTCGACGAGCAGAAGGTCGTTCGGAAGTTGCGGAGCGATGGCCAGTTCGGCACGGCAAAGCTGCTAGACAATTCCTTGATAGTGCCCGAAGCGGAGGCCGCCAAGCACATCTCCTCGATCATGAGGAAACGCGGCGCGCCGGACCAGGAAGTCGACGCCGCAGTCGAGAAATGGTCGGAAGTCGAGGCCGGCGCCATGCTGGACCTCGGGCGAAACGTCCTCGTACGTAAATGGATGAACCACCCCTCCACGCCAGCCTACACCGAGTCGGCTATGAGTCCGCTCGTGCCGCTCAAGACAGGCTACGAATTTGCCGCGCTGATCCTGGGTGTATCTATTCTACCGTCGGCACCGGGGCTTGATAGGATACGGAGGGCACTGCGGGAGCAGGACGAGGCGTTCGCAAGATCGGTGGTTGCCGAGCGACGAGCGTCGAATCCGGCGCCCTTCCATGGGATCGCCTTCATGGGCAACAAGCCAGCAGCCGTCATCCAGATGCGACTGTTCGGGTTACTCGCCTACGAGGTCACGTTGCCGGCGACAGGAATCAACTTCGGGAGGCTTGTCTATACACACCAGCTCGACACAGGGGAGGAACGGTGCACCTGCCCTGAGCCTGCCTCCTGAAAGAGGGCCAAGATAAGCACCAAGGCCAGGGCGAAGGGGACTTCTTCCTCTTTAACAGTTGCCACATGATCACGCCCCGCCGCCAACCCCCTACCCCAAAAGCCGCAGTGGCCGACAGGTAGGCGTGCCTTCCCGTCCTTCTTCGCTACAAGCCCGGCGTCTCAGCCCCCACGATCTGCCAGCATCGCGCGAATGGTGTTCATGCGGCTCTGGGAGTCTTGGCGGCCGGCTTTCAGCCAGGGCAGGACATCGGCGTCCAGCCGGGCCGTGATCTGCTGCTCGATGGGTCGGTAGAACCGGCCGCGCTCCATGTCGGCGAGTTGAGCCGCTGTCAGCTCGGGCATGTCCCCGGTGTCGATCTGGTCGTCCGGCATGGCGTCGAGCCGCACGAGCTCGGCCAACCGCTCGGGGGTCGGTCGCGGCGCGCTCTCTGTTGTGTGGCTAACGGTCCTGTTCCTCATGACGCTTCCGTTCCGATCGCGTAGCCCTTCAGGCAATTGCATTTTTGTCGTTATCAAGTCCGCACATTCAAGTTCGGGCCGACGGTGAGGCGACCTGCCGTCCTTCTTCCCGCGTCTTCAAAGCCTCGACGATCCCGGCCTCGTGCCGGTTGCCGCCAGCGGCACCGCCCCAAAAAAAAACCGGAGGGATCCAAGGGGATGATCATCATCACCTTGCTTCTTTTCCTATTTCGCCGTCTCAGCCGATCGAGAGGCTGTCGGCGAGGCGGAGCCAGCCGCGGACGACGCGGTAGGCGGTCCAGAGCCAGAGGATGGCGAGGATCACGTAGCCGATGAGGATGAGCGAGAGGATGGCGCCG
>SLRI01000591.1 GCA_007131045.1 Rhodospirillales bacterium | reverse complement strand
CGGCCGAAGCCTATGTCGGCCGGACCCTCTACGACGTCTTCCATCACGGCGACAATACCGTGCAATGGGCCCGCTACCAGCAGGCGCTCGCCCAAACCAAGCCGTTCCGCAATATCCTCGCGCTGTGCGACGACGTCGACGGTGGCCGCTTGACGCTGCGCATCGCCGGCAAGCCGAGCTTCGACGAGGCCGGGCATTTCCTCGGCTATCGGGGGACGGCCACCGACCTCACCCGCGAGCTCGAGGCCGAGCGCCAGGCCCGGTTCTTGACCTCCCACGATGCGTTGACGGGCCTGCCCAATCGCAGCCTGCTGAACGAGCGGCTGGACGAGGCGATCGGCGTGGTCGGGCGACGCCGCGACTTGGCCGCCGTGTTGAGCATCGACCTCGACCGCTTCAAGGATGTCAACGACACCCTCGGCCACGCCGTGGGCGACGCCTTGCTGCAGGAGGCTGCAAGCCGGCTCGAGGCCTGCCTTCGCGAGACCGACACGCTGGCCCGGATCGGCGGCGACGAGTTCACCGTGATCCAGACAGCACTGCAGGACGCGGGCGCGGTCGAGGTCCTCGCCCGGCGCATTCTCGACGTGCTCGAGGAGCCCTTCGAGCTGGGCGGCGAGCGGGTGTCGATCACCAGCAGCATCGGCATCGCCCTGATTCCGCTCGACGGCTCGATCGGCGGCCGGCTGCTGCAGAGTGCGGACATCGCGCTCGACCGGGCCAAGGCCGAGGGCCGCGGCACCTTCCGCTTCTACGAGCGCGACATGGACGCCCGGCTGCAGGAGCGCAAGGGGCTCGAGCGTGACCTGCGGCTCGCCCTCGTGCGCGACGAGCTCGAGCTCTACTACCAGCCGAAGATCGATCTCGCATCGGGCCGGGTGAGCGGCGTGGAAGCGCTGGTGCGCTGGCACCATCCGGAGCGCGGCATGGTGCCGCCGCTCGCCTTCATCGGTGTCGCCGAGGCGACCGGGCTGATCCACGAGCTCGGTGAATGGGTGCTGCGCACCGCCTGCCGGGCGATGGCGGGACACGGCGAGCTGGAGCTCGCCGTCAACCTCTCGCCGGTCCAGCTCAAGCGCGGCCGGGTGGCGGCGATGGTCGAGGCCGTCCTCGCCGAGACCGGCTTCGACCCGCGAAGGCTCGAGCTCGAGATCACCGAGAGCGTGATGGTCGAGGGGACGGAGGCGGTGATCGCCGATCTGCGCCGGGTCAAGGACACGGGTGTGCGGGTCGCCATGGACGATTTCGGCACCGGCTATTCGAGCCTGAGCTATCTCAACCGCTTCCCGTTCGACAAGATCAAGATCGACCGCTCGTTCGTCAACGAGCTCGGCGGCCGCGGCAAGGGGCTGGCGATCGTCAAGGCGGTGATCGGGATCGGCCGGAGCCTCGGCATCAAGATCTGCGCCGAAGGGGTCGAGACCCGCGAACAGCTGACAATCCTCGAACGCGCCGGCTGCGACGAGGTGCAGGGCTATTTCTTCGCCAAGCCGATGCCGAAAGCCGCCCTCGAGGCCTTCCTCGAGCAGGCGAAGGCCCAGGCCGAGGCCGCCGAGTAGCCGCCCGCCGCCGGGTGCTCCCTGCCACCGGCCTCGCCGTCGACACCCGGACAGCCCGGCGCCGATACGCTTGCCTTTGACCGCAGGCGGCGCTTGGCTGTAGCAGAGACGCTGGAGCGTTTCCCGAGGGAGGAAGACATGCTGACCGTGGCCGACGTCATGACCAAGGACGTGATCACCATCGCCCCCGACACCCCGGTCGAGGCGATCGCAAAGCTGCTCTACGAGCACCAGATCAGCGGCCTGCCCGTCGTCGACGGCCAGAACCGGGTGGTCGGCATCCTGAGCGAAGGCGATCTCATGGCGCACAGTGCCGCGATCGGCGAAGCCCAACCGCGCTCCTGGTGGCTGCGCTTCTTCGGCGACACCGCCAGCCGGGCCGAGGAGTACCTGAAGAGCCACGGCCGCACGGCAGCCGACGTGATGAGCCGCTCGCCCATGACCGTCGGCCCCGAGGCCAGTCTCGCCGAGGTGGCGCGTCTCTTGGAGAAGCACCGGATCAAGCGCCTGCCGGTGGTCGACGGCGGCAAGCTCGTCGGCATCGTCAGCCGCGCCAACCTGCTGCGCGGCCTCGCCACCGCCGAGGCGCCGAGCAGGCCGAGTGAGGCCAGCGATCGCGAGATCAAGGAAAAGCTCGAAGCCGCGATCGAGGCCGAGGGTTTCGGCCGGCTGGTCAACCCGATCGTCCAGGACGGCACCGTGCATCTCTGGGGGGTCATCGACAAGGAAGCCGAGCGCCGCGCGCTGGTCCTCCTCGCGCAAAACATCCCCGGCGTCAAAGCGGTCGAAGACCACCTCGGCGTGCAGCCCGTTTGGGCGGGATGACGTCTGCCGCGGTGCGGTCCGGCGCTCCACCATCCTCGCCATCGAAGGCCCGATGCCGTGCAATCGAGCATCGCCCCAAAGACCGGTGGGGCGTGGGGAGGATCTTCCTCCCCACATTTCTTCTTTTTCCCACCGACCTCCTCGGCTCAATAGAGCTTGTTCTGGTAGGCTTCCTCGATGTGGGCGTCGGCTTCGGTTTCGTCGAGGTCGTTGATCTGGTCACTGACGATCTTGGCGAGGGTGGGGAAGCTGGCTTTTTCGATGTGGCGGGCGGGATCCCACAAGCGTGAGCGGATGAGGGCCTTGCCGCAGTGCATGTAGGCTTCCTCGACCGTCACCACGATGACGGATTTGGGTGGTTTGCCGGCGTGGGCGGTGGCG
>SLRI01000603.1 GCA_007131045.1 Rhodospirillales bacterium | reverse complement strand
TGCGGAATTCGGGCATGTCCTCGTGGCCGACCATGATGCCTTCGGCCAGCGCCTCGGCGAGGTGCTCGACCGGCCAGCGTTCCTGGAAGGTGCGCAGCGGCGGGGCTTCGGGCATCGGGCTCTCGCCTGCCGCACCGGTGGCATGGCATTCGCTGCAGTAGGTGTCGGCGATGATCCGGCCGCGCTCGGCCAGCGCCTCGTCCGCCGCCGTTGCAGTCGGGTAGGCGAGGCCGAGGCCGGCCGCCAGGAGCGCACAACAGGGTGCCAGGGGTCGCATGGCCATGGGCCTCCACTCGCCTATTGGTCGAAAGGACCCTATCTATAGCGCAGGTCGTCTATCTTGAAAGCACTGGCCTGAAAGCATTGGCATTGCGCTGGTTCGTGATCGTTTCCCTGGTCGTTCTCCTGGTGGCCCTGCCGGTCGGAATCGCCGTCTGGCAGCAGGGCGAGGTGCAGCACTGGTCGGGCGCCCGGTGGGACAGTGCGAGGCTGGCGCCGGATCCGGCCGCGACGCCCGAGGCCGTGGTGCAGGTCTATTGCGCGGCGTCCTGGGGCCTGAAGGGTGCGGTGGCGGATCACTGCTGGATCGCCTTCAAGGGCGAGGGCGAGCCCGCCTACATCCGCTACGACGTGGTGCGCTGGGGGGTGTCGGGCGGCGGCGAGGCCATTCGGATGAACTTTCGCGGCGTGCCGGACGGCAACTGGGCCGGCAATCGGCCGCGGGTGCTGCTCGACCGGCGCGGGCCGGAAGCGGTGGCGCTGATCGACGGCATCGAGCGGGCGGTGGCAGACTATCCTTATCGCCACACCTATCGGACCTGGCCGGGGCCGAACTCGAACACCTTCATCGCCTGGATCGCCCGCGAGGTGCCGGAGATGCGGCTCGACCTGCCGCCGCGGGCGATCGGCAAGGACTATATCGGTGCCCGGCTGTTGGCGCGAGCACCCAGCAACACCGGTTACCAGCTCTCCCTGGGCGGGGTGTTCAGCCTGATCGTCGCCCGGGTCGAGGGGCTCGAGCTCAACCTCTCCGGGGTGACGCTCGGCATCAACCCCTTCGATCTCTCGATCACCGTGCCGGGGCTCGGCCGGTTGCGCCTGATCGGCGACTGACCCGGCCCTCGCCTTGCGCTATAGGAGGACTGTCGCAAGGAAAGGAGTGTCGAGGATGACGGCGAGGCGGGAAACGTTCGGCGAGTTCAGGGGCGAGGCGGTTGAGCGGGTTCGGCTCGACAACGGCCGGGGGCTGCGCGCCCTGGTGCTCAATTGGGGCGGGGTGCTGCAGGACCTCACCCTCGATGTCGAGGGTGAGGCGCGCTCGCTGGTGCTCGGCTTCGACGACTTCGCCGATTATCCGGCGAAGTCGCCCTATTTCGGCGCCACGGTCGGCCGGTTCGGCAATCGGATCGGCGGTGCGGCGTTCGAGCTCGACGGCGAGCGGTTCGAGCTCGATCCCAACGAGCGGGGCAAGAACCACGTGCACGGCGGGCTCACCGGCTGGGGCAAGCGGCTCTGGCGGATCGAGGCGGCGGATGGCGATTCGGTCACCTTGGGCATCACCTCGGCGGACGGCGAGATGGGCTATCCGGGCGAGGTCGAGGCCAGGGTCACCTACCGGCTGATCGCCGATGCGCTGGTGATCGAGATGACCGCCGAGACCACCAGGCCCACACCGATCAACATGGTGCATCACAGCTACTGGAACCTCGACGGCCGCGGCTCGATCGAGGCGCACCGGCTGATGCTCGATGCCGACTGCTATCTGCCGACCGACGAGGAGCAGATCCCGACCGGCGAGATCCTGCCGGTCGAGGGCACCGCGTTCGATTTTCGCGCGCCGAGGCGGATCGATGCGGCCGGAACCCTGGACTACGACCACTGCATGGTGCTGACCGAGAAGCCGGGGGTGCGGCCGGTGGCGGAGCTCGTCTCGGGCGACGGCCGGGTCTCGATGCAGCTCTCCGCCGATCAGCCGGGGGTGCAGTTCTATACCGGCTTCAAGATGGACATCAGCGCCAAGGGCGGGCAGCGGATCGGGCCGCGGGCGGGGCTCTGTCTCGAGACCGAGGGCTTTCCGGATGCGCCCAACAAGCCGCAGTTTCCATCGGCCATTCTCAGGCCGGGCGAGACCTATCGACACCTGATGACGCACTCGTTCCGGGTGCAGGAGGGCTAGGCGATGCGGGTCGCGGTCGTTCAGATGAACTCCGGGCCGGAAAAGCCGGCCAATCTTGCTGCCGCCAAGACGCTGATCGAGCGGGCGATCGAGGCCGAGCGGCCGGATCTCGTCAGCCTGCCCGAGACCTTCACGGTGATGGGCGGCGGGGATGCGGCGCGGCGGGTGGCGGCCGAGGCGCTGCCGGGCGGCGAGGCCTATGAGATGCTGCAGGCCCTCGCCCGCGAGCACGGCGTGAACGTACACGGCGGCAGCTTCTTCGAGCTCGTGGGCGAGGGCAAGCTCGCCAACACCACGGTCGTCTTCGATCGCCGGGGCGAGGAGGTGGCCCGCTACCGCAAGATCCATCTCTTCGACATCGTCACCCCCAATGGCGATGCCTACCGCGAGAGCGACTACACCGAGCCCGGCCGCGACGTGGTGACGGTCGATCTCGACGGCGTCCGGGTCGGGCTCGCGATCTGCTACGATCTGCGCTTTGCCGAGCTGTTCATGGCGTTGCGGCGAAAGGGGGCGGAACTGATCATGCTGCCCGCGGCTTTTACCTTGCAGACCGGCAAGGATCACTGGGAGGTGCTGCTCCGCGCACG
>SLRI01000298.1 GCA_007131045.1 Rhodospirillales bacterium | reverse complement strand
CCCGGCCGCTTGGCGAAGCTGCGGCGCGGCCAGAACCGGCCGGAATCCAAAGCTACCGGCACGACCGGCACGTCGAGCGCCTTGTAGAGGGCGGCGACCCCGGGCTTGTAGTCGGGCGCTGCGCCCACCGGGCGGCGGTTGCCTTCGGGGAAGATCAGGATCGAGAGGCCGTTTTCGACCGCGGTTTCCGCCCCCTTGACCAGTGAGCGCATCGCCTTGGCCGCCCCGCCCCGGTCGATCGCGATGTTCTGGGCGATCTTCAGATACCAGCCGAAGAGGGGGATGCGGATCAGCTCCTCCTTCAGGCCGATCGCGATGTCCGGGCGGATGGTGTGAAAGAGCAGGGTCTCGAACGAGGACTGGTGCTTGCTGGCGATGATGCAGGGGCCGTCCGGCAGATGCTCGAGCCCTTGGACACGGAAGCGAAGGCCGACGATCCAGGCCAGCGCCAGATGCACGCCCCGCATCCAGAACGCCGCATAGCGCCGGATCGAGGACGGCGAGATAAAGGGGGCCGCCGGCACCAGGATCAGCACCAGCGAGGCCGACCACAGCCAGAGAACCAGATTGAACAGCAGCGAACGAACCAGCAACACGAGCAGCGGCTCCAGGCGGGCGTGACGGCACCGCTCCTGATCGCGCGTTCAGCGCAGCCGCGCCAGCCCGAAATGGGCGGTCAGTCGGGCACCCAGTGCCGCGAGCAGCGCGGTCGCCACCGGCACGATCGCCAGCAGCACCCAGTGCACCGCGGCCAGGTCCTGCTCGACCAGCGGCGTCCAGCCGACCAGCGGTGGCGCATGGAGCACCAGCACGATGGTCGAGAGCCCGAGGGCGAAGCCCAAAAAGGCGCCACGCAGGCTGCGGCCGAGCGCGTGATGCTCGAACTGCTGGGCGATGTAGCGGTCCTTGGCGCCCATCAGCCGCAACAGGTCGACCGCCTGGGCGTGCAGGCGAAAATCGAGCCGGGCGATCCAGACATTGACCCCGGCGACGCCGACGACGAGCAGCAAGCCGATCGCCGCGGCGATGCCGCGAAACAGGAACGCCAGCCGCTCCTGGCTGCGCTGCAGGAGACCCGAAGCGCCGATCGTGGTGCCGGGCACGATCGCCCCGAGGTCCTGGTCCAGGGCCGCAAGGTTGACGGCCACCCCGGGGTTGTAGGCGATATCGATCAGCCGCGGCAGCGGCATGCCGAGTGCTGCAGGGCCGGGCGGCAGATCGACGCCCGCAGCATCGCGGCCGAGCCAGGGCTGCACCAGGCTGTCGATCTCGTCGTCGTCGATCAGGCTCGCATAGGCGACCCCGGGCCGGGTGCGCAACAGCTCCAGCACCTCGACCACCTCGGTACGGGCGGCGGCCGGGTCCGGGTTGGGCGGCAGCGCCACCGTGACGATTCGCGGCTGCCGCTTGAACTCGTCGAGCTGGCCGTCGGCCACGGCGGCGATGCCGAAGGCGAGAACGGCGAGATAGACGAGCCCGGCGGTGAGCCAGAGCAGTACCCGGCTGGTGGGCGTCTGGGCCAGCGGCAGGTCGAGATCGGCTGTGGCCATGGCTTCAATCGTCATCGCTGTCGGGCGACGGGCGGGCCGTCTCGACCGTCTCGGCCGCTCTTGCTGCAGGCGGGCGCCGCGCCGGGTGCAACCGGCCGGCCCGCAGCTCGAGAACCGGGTAGGGATAGCGCTCCATCAGTGTTCGGCTGTGGGTGGCGAGGACGACCGTGGTCCCGAGCTTGTGCATCTGGATGAAGAGGTTCATCAAGCGAACGGCGTTCTTGCTGTCGATATTGCTGGTCGGCTCGTCGGCCAGCAGCAGCCTGGGCTTGCCGACCACGGCGCGGGCGATGCAGATCATCTGGCGCTGGCCCATCGAGAGATCCTCGGGCCGGGCGTCGAGCTTGTCGCCGAGCCCGAGCCAGCCCAGCATGTCGGCGACGAAGCGGGCGGTCTCGTCCTCGTCGGCACCGTTGATGCGCAGCGGCAATGCCACGTTGTCGAAAGCCGAGAGATGCTCGAGCAAGCGAAAATCCTGAAAGACCACGCCGATGCGCTGGCGCAGCGCCGCGAGGCCGGCGCGATCGAGGCCGGAAATGTCACGCTCGAACAGCCGCATGCTGCCGCTGGTCGTTGGCAGCGAGAGGCTGAGGATGCGCAACAGCGAGGTTTTGCCGGCTCCCGTCGGACCGCTCAAGAAATGAAAGCTGCCGGCCTCGAGCGCGAGATCCAGGTCGTGCAATACCGGTGCCGCGTCGCCATACCGCAGGCCGACCCCGTCGAGTTGCAGAATTGTTGCGGGCGACGTGCTCAAACTATGCTCGATTCGCTGCCATTGTGGTAGCTGAGTGCATCAACATGACGAAATGGGTCGAAAGACCCTCAACCCGCGCGTTATATGAACGAAAGTTAGGCCTGCCAAGCACCGAACGATGATCATCACTTGCCCCTCCTGTGCCACCCGCTACGAGATCCCGCCGAAAAACCTCGGTCCGGCGGGCCGCATGGTGCGTTGCACGAACTGTAGCCATCGCTGGTTCGTGAGCCCCGACGAGTCGGCGGCGGGCGCGGCGGCGGCCAGTGCCGACTCCGGCTCCACTATCCAGCATACCGGTTCCGAGCAGCCCGGCGAAGCCCTGCCCGAGCCGGCCGCCGCCTCGAGCGTTCCGCCACCGCCACTGGACCAGGCTCCCGCGCTGGACAGCGACGACACCCAGGGCCAGGCCCGGCGGCCGCCCCGATCCACCCGCTCGACCGCCGCCACCGTCGGCTGGCTCGCCGT
>SLRI01000227.1 GCA_007131045.1 Rhodospirillales bacterium | reverse complement strand
CACGGCCCTGTTGAATCCTAAGGACGCATCTCTGCCCCTTTGGGCCCTCGCTTAGAAAGGAAGAACGATGAGCAAAAAAACAGTCGAGACCTTCATTTCCCATGTCACAGAACCTCCCATGCAATGCGACGCTGCCGTCATCATCGATGTTTTGCGGGCCTTCACGACGGCGAGCTACGTCTTTCGCTCGGGCGCTAAGGAAATTCTCGTCGCCGGCAGTTCTGAAGAGGCACGAGCGTTAAAGGCTCGTGAAGGTGACCTGATCACCCTGGGCGAGGAGGAAGCGCTGAAACCACCGGATTTCGATTTCGGCAATTCGCCACCGGAAGCTGTCAATACCATGCTCAGCGGTGGGCGTGTTGTGCAGTCGACAACCTCCGGCACCCGCGGTCTCATCACCTACCGGGACACGCCGTTGCTTTTTGCTGGCAGTTTCGCTTGCGCCGGCGCTACCGCCGCCGCGATACGCGCGTGTGGGGCAAAGACCGTGGTGCTTGTGCCAACTGGACCGAACCCCGACGGGGCGGACGAGGATCGCTCCTGCGCGGACTACTTGGCTGAGATTATCGCCGGGCGCGACGTCGACCCGCGCCCGTACCTCGAAAGAGTTCGACAAAGCGATGCGGCGCGGAAGTTCATGGATCCTGGACGGCCGGAACTTGATCCGAGGGACGTTGATTTCGCCGCACAACTTGACGTCGTTGACTTCGCCCTTCGGGCGCATAACGCCGCCGGCCAACTTGTTCTCAGGCCCTCAGCCCCTGCTACGGATTGGCAGCATTAGACTTTTGGCAGGCTGGCTGACGCCAACGTGCTTCAGTTAAACTAGCAGATTGTTGGCTTCGCTGTCATGTCCGACATTCTTGAGCGCGGCCGTTTGGCGTCGGTCGCCGAAGCGCCTTTCCAGACAACGGGTGGCGCATGCGAAGTTCAGCCGCCGCAACCCGCGCCGTCGGCGCGGGTTCGGGCGTTAGGACATGGGCGCAGCCTAGGTCATCCGCGCGCTAATCTCGTTGTCCGCCCGCTCATGCTTCACTTCACGACGCCTGTCCGGGCTGCGATATCGCCGCCGGGGCGCTTCGGCGATGGCTGATCGCGACTGAAGCCTCCGCCAGCTAAGCTTTCCAAGCCTGCCATTGCGGCTTTCTCACCGAGAAGCACGGGCAGCCTCATCTGCTCCACGCCCATGCGCTCAGGCGCAAGGTGATCGAGGAGCCCTATGCCGGCGAGTGGCCGCTCAAGGTCAAGTTCGCCTTTCGCTTTCGTCCCGGCTGAGTTCTCGCCCATGGCCATTCTCGTCGCTGCCGGCGGTGCTGCGCTGGGCACCGCGCTGGGCGTCGGCCCTGCCGCCGGCTGGCTCGCCGGTGCCGCGGTCGGCAATCTGCTTTTTCCTGGGCAAAGCCAGGACAGCCGTGTCGAGGGGCCGAGGCTCGGTGACCTCACCGTCACCTCCTCGGCCTATGGGGCGCCAGTCGCCGTCGCCTACGGCACCATCCGGCTCGCCGGCAACCTGATCTGGTCGTCCGGGATCAGCGAGCGGCAGAACGTGACCCGTACCCGCGCCGGCGGCAAGGGTGGTGGCGGGCCACGGCAGACCGCGGTGAGCTATGCCTATTTCGCTTCGCTCGCGATCGCCTTCGCCGAGGGGCCGGCCGAGGACGTGCTGCGCCTCTGGGCCGACGGCAAGCTGCTCTACGACAAGTCGGGCGCCACCCCCGAAGTGGTGAAGAAGGGCCTGCGCTTTCGCTTCCACCCCGGCAGCGAAGACCAGCTGCCCGATCCCTTGATCGAGGCGCATGTCGGCGATGGCCGGGCACCGGCGCATCGCGGGCTCTGCTACCTGGTGTTCGAGGACCTGCCACTGGCGGACTTCGGCAACCGCATTCCCAACCTCACCGCCGAGATCACTTTCCGCCGCGAGCCGGCCCAGCCGTATCAGCTGCTGGACTTCATCACGACCGGTGAAGGCGGGCTGTTCTCGACCTACCAGATCACCGAGCTAACGATCGACTGGCGGCGCGGGCACGGTTGGTTCCTGGTCGCCGGCAGCAATCCCGCCACCGCCGGTCTCCGCCGCTTCGATCTGCGCACCATGCGCGAGGATCGCCAGCGGCGGATGAGCGACGTCACGGACGTGACCCCGAACGGCTCGCCCGGCACCCTCTTCTGCGGCAGTGACGGCCACCTCTACCTCAATGTCGGCCCGAGCAACTCCAAGCCGATCATCCGGGTCGAACCCGACGCGCTGAAGGAGGTCGGCCGTTTCGGCTTCTCCAGCTCGGGGCTGAGCAACACCACGACGCGGTTCGTCACGGTGAACTGGCTCGGCATGGTCACGGCCTACGGCCCGTCCGGCCGGGTCGACTTCCTGCTCACCGGCTCGCAGTTCAACGACATCGGCCTGCTCCGCGCCGACGGCCTGAGCTATGTCTGGGGCGCCGGCCAGCGGGTCGACGAATCCCGGGTCAGGGGCGTGATCGCCGGAGCGGTCGCCGAGGGTGTGGGCGAAGGCTGGCTGCTCGGCAGCGGCACCGGCACCAGCCACAGCAGCCTCGGGCTCTATCGCATCCGGGTGGCAGCGACGGCGAGCTACGATCCGCTCACCGGGCAGACGCTGGGCGTCGACTTCGCCAAGGTGGCGAGCTTCAGCCCGGCCGAGATCGAACCCGGCGCCACCGGCTTCTGGGATCCGGCCGGCGGACTCACCTGGGACGCCACCGATGACGGCGTGATCTTCCAGATCCGGGTGTCGCACGGCGGCTCGGCCGGGGCGATCT
>SLRI01000208.1 GCA_007131045.1 Rhodospirillales bacterium | reverse complement strand
TCTCGGCGCCGCACCTCCTCCACCATCCGCGATATTAAGTGAAAATCCCGAATTTTCCGTTAAAATATTATTTTTATTGGTATTTTCGGCATATCGCCTCGATCCCCTCTCAGCATGGCGGCCTCTTCTTGCCATCATCGCGTTGACGGCACCGTTCCGGCTCGGTAAGAAATTGACTGGTCATTCCGACTAGAGTGTCCTGCCCCCGTTGAGGGCGGCCGGGAGAGAGCCATGACGACCAAGAGCACGACCATGCGCGAAGTCCAGGCGACGGCCGCCAAGGCGCACTTGGCGCAGTTGCTCAGCGCGGTCGAGCGGGGCGAAAGCTTCGCCATCACCCGGCACGGGCGCACGGTCGCTCATCTCGTACCAGCAGCCGCCGTCGACGCGGCGCGGCGCCGCGAAGCGGTGGCCCGCTTTCGCGCGAGGCGGCAGGCGTGGGACAAGGCCAGCTTCAGCCGCGCGGAGATCCTGGCCGCGCGGCACGCCGGCCACCGCGCTTGATATCGCTGCTCGTGGTCGATGCCTCGGTCTCGGCAAGCTGGCTGTTCGATGACGAGGACGAGCCCTATGCGAAGGCTGTCCTCGCCGAACTGGAAATGGCGGAAGGGCTGATTCCCCAACTCTGGCACTTCGAGATGCGCAATATCCTCCTCGTCGCCCGGCGACGCCAGCGAATCTCCGCTCGCGGCCTCGCCGATCGGCTTTCGGCACTCGCGGAGCTGCCGCTCACCACCGACGTCGACCCGGATCTCGATCGAGCCATGGATTTCGCCGAGCGACACGGCCTGACATTTTACGACGCCCTCTACCTCGAGCTGGCCCTGCGCCGCGATGCCCGCCTGACCACCCTCGATGCCGCCCTGCAACGCGCCGCGAAGAGCGAAGGCCTGGCCTTCGAGCCCGGATGAGCTGCCCGGTACCGCCGAACACCTCTCGCGCCGCCCCACCTTCACCGACCACCACGCTCCCCCAGCCCTTCATCAACTCGCCCGACAACCCCCAACCTTCCTCCCGCCACCCACCCCAACCGCCCTGAGCTCTTATCTCGGCGGCGCACCTGTTCCATCATTCGCGATATTAAGTGAAAATCCCGAATCTTCTGTTAAAACACAAAAAATGTGTGATATAGGTTCGTGTATGGGATGCTTCCGATTCGACCATGTCAGGCGTCCTGCACACCGTCATAAAGCTCATCAAAATCGAGGCTGACCCCGAGGGCCGAGATCTCGATCATCGCCGGGGGGTCTAGGATCACCAGTTCCCAGCCGCTTCCACGTCTGGAGAAGAGCTCCACCCGCCGCACGTCCTGCCAGACCAGCAGGTAATGCGCGAGGCTGGCGATCTCGCGATAGGCGAGCCACTTCGTGCTCCTGTCGTGATGCGCCGTCGTCCGCGACAGCACCTCGGCGATCAGCTTCGGCTCCCGTACCGTATCGTCGGTCATGACCACCGGCGAGCACGTGACCAAAACGTCCGGATAGAGGCTCGCCGTGGCCGTGACCACCTTCGGCCCCGACACAAACGCATGCCAAGGCTTGGTCAGCTTGGTGTGCAGCGCATAGAACAAGTTGCCCTTGATCAGAGTGTGCTTCAGGGTGGCCGAAGACGAGGAAGGCAAAGCAAGCCGCGCGGAACCTACTGGTGTAGGTGAGCACTGCTTGTCTGTAGCCTGACGTGGTATTCGGTCATCCTGGACGCACTCTGCGGTGTGGGCGAGCGGGCCGCCATCCATCATCCGGACGACGCCATCGACGAACTCGTACCGCTCCGCCTGCTCCCGCTCCCAGGCCAAAAACTCGTCCACCGTCCAAGGCCTCGGCCCAAGGCTCGGCAACCCACTCGCCATAGCAATCCCTCCGCCCATTAACGACAACCAGACCCTACCACGCCAAGCCACCATCCCCCAACACCAGGCACCCGCCCACTGCATCGCCGCCAAAAAACCGTTGGGGTGCGGGGAAGATCATCTTCCCCGCTTTTCTTTCTTTGCGCATTCCCCTGAGCCAGTGTCGAAGCCGCTCAATCCGTTCTGTTCCAACGATGTGTGGGCAGGCCAACCCCCGCCGAAAGGCCAACTCCAGGCGAAAGGGAAGGGGCCTCGGGTGCCATCGGCTTCGACCGCGCGCCGGCCTTGCCGAGCAATTGCATCAGCTTCGCCTGCAGCTCGGCCTGCTGCTGGTCGAGCCCTGCGAGCTCCTCGGCCAGCCGATCCCGCTTGCGGCCGATCTCCCGGACTTCGGTCGCCATCGCCGCGATCGCCCCCGGGTCGGGCGGGCCGGCCGTCTCGGCCTCGCCGCTTTCCTCTCCAGGCGCATCGCCATCGAGCCCCGCCGCCCCGGATCCAGCCGCCCCGATTCCGGCCATCCCGTCCGCCTCGCGCTGCACGGCGTCAGCTTTCGCGGCCTTCTCCTCCAGCGCCGCGGCGCCCTGGCCACACGCCAGCCCCATCTCCAGGAGATTGCGCCGCAGCGGGCGCGTCACCGCACCGCCCTTCGACGCCGCCCGCACCCGCGTCGACGCATCCCGCACCCTCGCCGGCATCGCCACCTCCTCGGTAAAAGGGCAAAAATCCGACGGCGCCACCACCGGCTCGCCATCCCAAAAATAGGTCATGACATTTCCTTCCTCGGCCGCCCCCGCCCGCGCCTGGGCGAGGCAGCGGGCGAATCGAGCGGCGCCTCGCCCCCGACCATCAGCCCAGCCCCATCGTTCAGCCCAGCCCCATCGTCCGGGCCACCATAATCCTGGACCAGGCGGACCTGCATCCGGCCCCG
>SLRI01000120.1 GCA_007131045.1 Rhodospirillales bacterium | reverse complement strand
GGGTCGATGTCGACGACGGCGACGCTGTGGCCCGCCTGGCGCATGGCGGTGGCCAGCTGCACCGCCAGCGTCGTCTTGCCGGCGCCGCCCTTCTGCTGGGCGATGGTGATGATCGCGGACATGACCGGCGGTCTCCCCTGCTGGCGTTTGGCGGCGTTGCCTTGGTCAGTAGCCGCGGCTGCGGTCGACCACGGCGGTGAGCGGCCGGCCCTCGCGCAACCGACGGATATTGTCGGCGATCGTCAGGGCGGCGGTCTCGGGCAGTGCATAGGATGCGGCGTGCGGAGTGATCCGGATGCCCGGATGGCGCCAGAGCGGATCGTCTGCGGGCAACGGCTCCTCGGGCGTGACGTCGAGCAGGGCGCCGCGCAGATGGCCGCTGTCGAGGGCGGCGATCAGGTCCGCCGGCACCAGCTGCCGGCCGCGGCCGACCTGGATCAGCACTGCTCCCTCCGGCAGCATGGCGAACAGCCGGGCGTCGAGCAGCGCCTCGGTATCGGCGGTCAGCGGCAGGAGGCAGACGAGCAGATCGCAGCCGACGAGGAAGGACTCGAACTCTGCTTGACCGGCGAAGGTCTCGATCCCGTCGAGCGCGCGCCGGCTGCGGCTCCAGCCGCGCACCCGAAAGCCGTGGCGGCGCAAGAGATCGGCGGCATCGCTGCCGAGCTCGCCCAGCCCCATGACGCCGACGGTCCGGCTCGAGGCCGGCTGCGGCAGCACCAGTTGCCAGCGGGATGCGGCCTGCTGCAGGGCGAAGCGGTCGAAATCGCGGTGGTAGTAGAGCACGTTGGCGAGCACGAACTCGCTCATCGTGGTGGTCAAGGAGCGGTCGACCAGGCGGCAGAGCGGCACGTCCGGCAGGTCGGGCTGGGCGAGCATCGCATCGACGCCGGCGGCGAGCGAGAAGATCGCCTGCAGGTTCGGCAGGCCCTGCAGCAGGCCCGGCGGCGGCAGCCAGACGAGGGCCATGCTGATCTCCGCCGGATCGCCGGTCTCCGGCCAGACCCGAAAGTCGAGATCGGGCACTTGGCGCAACAACGCCGTGCGCCAGGCCTCTGGGTCGTCGTCGGCGCTGTAGAACAACAAGGCCAAGTCACATCCTCCCTCGAGCTCGCGCCTGTGCCGGTGCTGCACCGGCCGGCCCCGACCTCTAGTGCAGGCTCGCTCGCGACTTGACAAGTCGGGGTTGGATCGATGCTCTATCCAGGTGCAGCTCGGCCGGGGGTCCATACTACCGCTCGAGGCCACCGCTCGAGCAGCCCACGGCGCCGGCAGAGCGCCGGCAGAGGAACGCCATTTTCGAGGACGGCAGCACCATGCCAACAGGAAGACTGCTCGCCACGGCCGCCTGCGCCATCGGCCTCGCGTTCGCCCCGGCTCCCGGCAGTGCGGAAGGGGTGATCGTCACCGAGCAGCTGGAACGCGCACTGTTCCGTGCCGCCGATCTCGACGGCGACGGTTTTCTCGACGAGGCGGAGCTGGCGGCCGACGTCATCGCCGCCTTCGTCGCCCTCGATGCCGACGGCGACGGCGTCCTCGGCCCGGACGAGCTGGTCGGCGTCGGTGAGGAAGCCTTCGCGCGCATCGACATCAACGGCGACGGGGTGATCAGCCTCGACGAGGTGCGGCTGCACAAGCTCAACGCGTTCGCTGCCGCCGATCGCTACCTGACCGGCCGGGTGTCGATGGCCGAGATGCTGTTTCACAGCCGGAGGGAGCGGTGATGCGCAGCCCGCTGAAGCGTCGCCGCTGGCCGGCGCTGGCCGCCCTCGCAGCGCTGGCCGCCTGCGCCGATCTGGAACCGCGAGCGGCGCTCGTCCCGCTCGGTGCGATCGAGCCCGGCGCCGGCCCGATCGAGCTCGGCGAGGGCGTCGACGATGCGCCGCGGGCGATCATGAGCGCGGTGATCGCCGGGGATCTGCTGGTCGGCGGCCAGGCGGCCTCGCGGATGCTGCGCGGCCAGGCGGCATCGCCCGCCGCCGGACCGCCGGCCGATGGGCCGATAATCGTCACCGGCGACCCCGCCGGGCTCGAGGAGCGCCGGCAGGAAGCCTTCGCGCGGATGACGGCGGAGCATCGCCAGGCCCGGCTGCGGCAGGCCGAGCAGGACCTGCTGCTGGAGAGCTGGATGCGGACCCGGGTCGGTGCACCGCCGCTACCCCGCGACGACATCCGCCGGGCCCAACAGCTCCTGGCGCAGCTCGGCTTCGATCCCGGCCCGATCGACGGCTTCTTCGGTCCACGCACCCGGACCGCGGTCGAACGGTTCGAGCAGGCGCAGGGCCTGCCGGTCTCGGGCGAGATAAGCCCGGCCTTGATCGACCGCCTGGCGCTCGAGACCTGAGCCGACCGCCAGCTCGCGGCAAGAGGATCGCTGGTTTCGATTCCGCCGCGTCATCGACGGAAGATCGCCGCGTTCTTTGATGGCTTCCGAGTAGAAGCAAGGGGATGATGATCATCCCCTTGGACCCCTCCGGTTTTTTCAGGTCGCGAGCATCGGCGAGGCAATGCTCTCGTGATCGGAAGATCAACGCTTCGATAATTCGACATGGATCTGACCGGCGGAACGGGAACGAACACTCGGCGCCAACTGTTCCTCATCGCGAACGCCACGCGACCATGAGGATATTCGATGAATGTTTCAGATTTGCTGATCCACCTCCTGGCGGCGCACGGGGTGCGCCGCATTTTCGGCATTCCCGGCGATGTGATCGACGACCTGATGGAGGCGATCCGCCGGCAGGGCGAGATCCGCTTCATCGGCGTTCGCCAAGAGGAGGC
>SLRI01000144.1 GCA_007131045.1 Rhodospirillales bacterium | reverse complement strand
TCTTCCGTTCCCTCGACCTCGAGCTCGGATTGAGCGAGGTTGATGCGGATTCGGCTGCGCTCGCTCAACGGGCCCGCTCCCTCATGATGGGGCGGGTTTAGCGGCCCGGGCCGGGTGAGGCAAGCTCAGTCGGGATCAGGCCTGCTCAGCCAGCCGGTGGCGTTCGAGAACGGCGCGGATTCGGGGCGGGATCGCGGTCGGGCGCTGGCTGGCGCGCTCGACGAAGACGTGGACGAAGTGGCCTTCGGCCGAGGCCATGGTCTCGTCGTTCTTGAAGATGCCGATCACGTAGCGGACCGAGGAGGTGCCGAGATGGGCCGTGCCGACGCCGGCGGTGACGAGGTCGGGGTAGGCCAATGAGCTGTGGAAGCGGCAGCCGTTCTCGACCGCGATGCCGATCACTTCGGCCTTCCAGGGGTCGAGCCCGCCCTCGGCGATCAGCATGCCGGCGATCGCCGTGTCGAAATAGCTGTAGTAGACGACGTTGTTGACGTGGCCGTAGATGTCGTTGTCGTGCCAGCGGGTCTGGATCTGGGCAAACCAGCTGAAAGACGCGCGGGTGATGGGCGGCTTGCGCTCAGGCCTGCTCAACGGCCTTCTCCGGCGAAGCGCCGCTCGAGCATGGTGAAGAGGGCGCGAAGCCCCGTAGCCTCGCCGCCGCGGGGCCTTCCGGGGCGGGCCTCGTCGTTCCAGGCGAAGATGTCGAGATGGGCGTAGGCCTTCGTCTCCTCGACGAAGCGGGCGAGGAAGAGGGCGGCGGTGATCGCCCCGCCCATCGGCTTGGTGCCGGTGCTCGAGAGGTCGGCCACGCTGCTCTTCAAGAGATCGCGGTAGGGCGGGTGCAGCGGCAGGCGCCAGAGCGGCTCGCCCACCGTGTTGCCGGCATCGAGGATGTCGCCAGCGAGCGCGTCGTCGGTCGAGAAGAGCGCGGGAAGGTCGGTGCCCAGCGCGACGCGGGCGGCACCGGTCAAGGTCGCGGCATCGATGAGCACGGCCGGGCGCTCGCGGTCGGCCTCGGTCAATGCATCGGCGAGGACCAGGCGGCCCTCGGCATCGGTGTTGCCGATCTCGACCGAGAGGCCCTTGCGGGTCTGGATCACGTCGCCCGGGCGAAACGCGTTGGCCGAGATGCTGTTCTCGACGGCCGGGACCAGAAGGCGCAGGCGGACCGGCAGGCCGGCTGCCATGATCGTCCGGGCGAGGCCGGTCATCAGCGCCGCCCCGCCCATGTCCTTCTTCATGTTGCGCATGCCCGCCGACGGCTTGATGTCGAGCCCGCCGGTGTCGAAGCAGACCCCCTTGCCGACCAGCGTGACCTTCGGTGCCGAGGCGTCGCCCCAGGTGACGTCGATCAGCCGTGGCGGGCGGCTGCTCGCCCGGCCGACGGTGTGGATGGCCGGGAAGTTGGCCTCGAGCAGCGCCTCGCCCTCGATCACCCGCACAGCGGCATCGAAGCTTTCGGCGACGCCGCGGATCGCGGCCTCGAGCTCGGCCGGGCCCATGTCGTTGGCCGGGGTGTTGACGAGGTCGCGGGCGAGGAAGACGGATGTCGCGAGCTCGCCGGCGCGCTCGGCGATCTCGGCGTCGGTGGTGGCGAGGCGGGCTGTGGGCCTGCCGTTCTCGGGCTTCCTGTAGCGCTCGAAGCGGTAGCCGGACAGCGCCCAGCCGTAGTGCAGCTCGAACGGGTCGAGCAGGCTCTCCGGGTCGTCGATCCGCCAGGGATGGTCGGCAGGATGCAGCTTGCCGGCCAGGGCGGCGGCATCGGTGGCGGTGCCCGTGCCGTCGACGACGAAGACCGCACCGGCCATGCCGCCGTCGCCGCCGGGCAGGCTGGCGAAGGCGCGGGATTTGGGCCTGAAGCCGGTGGCCTCGAGCCAGCGGCGGGTCGAGGCATCGGTCGCCGCAAGCCAGCCGCCATAGCCTTCGACGGTGACCAGGCGGACGGCGGGGGCGTTTGCGGCTTCGGTGACGAAGCAGTCGAGCATCTTGGTCTCCGTCGGGGTCAGGCGATACGCTTCAGCGCGGCGGAAAGGCGGGCGGCGGTGGCCTCGGCCTCGGCCAGGCGCTCGCGCTGCTCCTCGACCACGGCCTCGGGCGCCCGCTCGAGGAACGACTTGTTGCCGAGCTTCGCCTTCAGCTTGCCGGCCTCGCCGTGCAGCTTCTCGATCTCGCGGCCGAGCCGCTTCCTCTCCGCCTCGAGGTCGATGACGTCGCCGACGGGCAGCGCATAGGTGGCCTCGCCTTCGACCAGCTGCAGGCTCTTGGGCGGCGGGCTGTCGGTGGTGGTGATGCGCTCGAGGCGGGCCAGGCGGCGGATCGCGTCGTCGTGGGTGGCGAGCCGCGCCCGCGTGGTCTCGCCCGCCCCCAGCACCTCGAGGCGGAGCTTGGCGCCGGCCGGGACGTTGACCTCGTTCTTGGCGGCGCGAATGCCGGAGACGACCCGGATCAGCCAGTCGATCTCGGCACTCGCGGCCTCGTCGACGAGCGCCCTCGTGTCGAGCTCGGGCCAAAGGGCCTCGATCAGCATCCCGCCCCTGGCGGCGAAGACGTTTGCCCAGAGCGCCTCGCTGACGAACGGCGCCAGCGGATGGATGAGGTGGAGGATGCGCTCGAGAACCCAGCCGAGCGTCGCCTGGGTCTCCGCCTTGGCGGCCTCGTCGTCGCCGAGCAGCACCGGCTTGGCGAGCTCGATGTACCAGTCGCAGAAATTGGCCCAGACGAAGTGGTAGAGGCCCAGGGCCGCGTCGTTGAAGCGGTAGGCCTCGAGGGCGGTGGTGGTGGC